>JAPLCS010000261.1:1393-14153 GCA_026392145.1 Fimbriimonadales bacterium
TTTGTAGCAATTCTTGATAGTTCGTGGTCGCCAGGGAAAGAGTGTGGTGAGTTTTGAACCACTCTAGCGCCTCCGGATTGAGATCAGAAACTGCGGTAATGACTGGCTTGACCGGCATTTCAAGTAAGTGCATCCAGCGGGCAGCGGTACTGGCAAACTCACGCCCCATCAGCCCACAACCTATAACTCCAAATCTGATTTCTTTCATGCGATCTCTATTAATTGGCTCAATTAATGGCTAAGCTCTTGGGCAGCTCGCATAGGAGTCCACCCCTGATGGACAACTCCCATTAAGGCTCGAGTCATCCCAGCTGGATTTGGATGTTGGATGACATTTCGACCATACACTATGCCTTTCGCTCCCTGTTCCATAAGTTGAGCGGTCCGATTCAAGATTTCGTCATCGGTGGCTCTTCCGCCGCCTCTTACGAGTACGGGGATACCTGAGGCAACCTCAATTACTTGGTGATATTCTTCTATGTTCTGAGTTGGGTCTGCCTTGATAATATCTGCACCTAGTTCCACCGCTTGTCTCACTAACGGCTTAATTTTCTTAATATCTCCGTTCACCATGTACCCACCAGCTTGAAGATTTGACTGCATCACTAAGGGTTCAACCATAAGTGGCATTCCAGCCTTGTCTGCTTGTGTTTTTAAGCGGCAAATGTTCCGTACACAGTCGCGGTGGAGTTCTGGTTGGTCAGGAAGCAATAGTAAATTTACAACGACACTGGCGGCATCGAGTCTTACTGCTTGGTCAACCGCATCAGAAATCAACTCACTCATCATGGATGAAGGCAGTTCACTGCCATAAACGTTAGCAACATCAGTTCTTAAAACAAGTGCTGGCTTATTTCCTTGAATGCTTTGAAGTATCGGAGCTGTACCTGGCGGTAATTGGACGGCATCGGGAGCAGCTTGCACGATTGTGGTAACGGCCTTACGAATATCTTCGATCCCTGATAGAAATGACAACTCATTAAAGAATCCGTGGTCAATCGCAACATCAAAGCACTTGCCATCTGCCGCAAATAGTCGATTCATCCGGAGTTTAGGGGAAGTTTGCATCGTTGCCTTGGTGGTTGAATCATACTCCCTTGAGCGACATTTGAAATCGAAATTGGATTTAGTGAGTGCCATTCGTGCATTCCCTCGCTTCAGCGTGATTGTTTAATTCTGGTGTAAAGCTAAAATACTTTGCATGGGAAGAATTGTTTTTGGGCTTGCCATTGTGTTGAGCTTGAATTTTTTGGCGTTAGCGCAGGATGACGGGTCTAGTCCTAGACGTCCTGAACCATCCAAGTCTTCATCCAAGAAATCAACAGAAAAATCAAAGCAAGGCAAAGCACCTCAAAATCAGGGAATAAATACCAACTCTTCGCCGGATAATGGTGGTTGGTTGGAGAAGTCGATTGATATTGCTATTGAAAGCACAAAACGATTGGTAAAGCAAATTGAAACCAAAGGAAAGCCAATGGCAGAAATGCTTGTGAAAAAGACCCCTGAATACTACAAGTCAATTCAGCAATCACTTAATGAGGTTGCAAACAAAATTCAAAAAGGTGATTACGGTCGAACACTCAAAGAGAAAAAGGAGTTTGTACTCGAAATTTGGAAGATGCGAGGGGCTATCAATGTTATGGCGTTGCTCGAACCGGACGTGTTACAGAAACTCACAGGAGTCTCCCCCGAACGGTTTAAGATCATGAAAGTAACATTGAATACGGTGGAAAATCGGCTTAGTAAAGCAAATCTCCAAGGAATTTAAGAACCTGTTCACAGAAAAAAGAAATGTGTGTACGTTTCGGGTATCCTTTTTGATTCACCGATAAACCGAGTGAGGATGCAAAATGAAGCGCACCTTCCAGCCAAACAATAGAAAAAGAAGCAAAACCCACGGATTTCGAATTCGAATGAAGACGACCGATGGTCAAAACGTACTGAAGCGAAGAAAAGCAAAGGGCCGACACAAAATCAGCGCCTAGGTTTTTGTTCACCGTCCTCATGAGTCAGCGGATTCAAGGTCCAAGTAAAAAGAGATTTGACGAGGTTTATCAAACAGGTCGCCGTTTTCGTGGCGACTTTGTTACGTTAATCCAAAGCGATGGAACTGGATTTATTGGAATCGCGACGAGCAAGAAGATTGGTGACAAACCAGAAAGAAATTTTCAGAAACGGCGCGTGAAGTCAATCCTGCAATCCTTCCAACGGACTTCCGCCCATGATCTCATTTTTGTTGCGAGTATCAAAACAAAGGGGATTAAATTTGAAACGCTACGGGCTGACTTGACGCAACTAATTCAAGAGGCAAATATCAATTGGGGAAGAAAATAGGGATTTTCCTGGTGAGAGCTTATCAGAGAGGATTTGCATGGATGCCACCCACTTGTCGCTTTACACCTAGTTGCTCACAGTACACGCTCGAAGCAATAGAAAAATATGGACTTTTGAAAGGAAGTTGGCTGGGAGCCAAGCGGATTGGTCGATGTGGACCGTGGTGCCCAGGGGGACATGATCCCGTTCCATAAAGCCTTGACAGAATCCTACTTTTCAGAACAATTTAGAGAGAAAGAATGGCGAAAGCACCTGCACCAAAGAACATGTCGGTTTTCTGGGTTATTTGGGCCCTCAGCACCTTCGGGATGCTGTACATGTTTAACAACCAAAACAAAACCGTTACGCCACCCACGGATACCTACAAGGCCATCCTCACGGCCAACAAAGAAACCAAGGACCATTCTATTGTTAGCTTGAACTCTACATATGGTCATACTTTGGACTCTCAGTTAAAGGAAGGCAAACTCAAGCCAGAAGAAGCTGAAGCTAAGAAAATTGAAACTGCCGTGCTCGTAGCCAACACCCAGTTGCGAGCAGGATTGAACTGGAATGATTCTGGAAGAATTCGGTTAGCCTATCAGACCCTGTGGGCGTTCCAAAAGAAGTTACTAGATAAACCAGAGTGGAAAGATACTCAGGTTACTGCTGCTCCTGACTCTCGATTCCCTGAGGTTCCTCAAACGGCCTCCGGACAGCAATTGTTTGAAGTTGTTAGCGAAACCTTAAGTGCTCGCAACAAAAAAGATGTTGTCTGGGGATTTATCCCTGGCGGATACACATTCATTGATAGTCTGATTGCATTGACTGGCAGGAATCCAAGTTTCAGCTACGCATTCGGTGCGCTCATTCTCGCTTTAATTGTTCGTGCACTGATTTTCCCTTTTGCTCAGAAGAGCATTATGCACGCTCGACAGATGTCCCAACTTTCCCCGCTAATGACTGAAATTCGGGAAAAGTTCAAGGATGACCCTCAGCAAATGAATATGAAGGTCATGGAACTCTACAAGGAGTATGGACTTAATCCAGCGGGTGGGTGTGCCCCAGCCTTTGTTCAAATGCCTCTGTTCTTGACCGTTTATCAGTTCATGTTGTTGTATCAATTCGAGTTTCAGAAGGGATACTTTCTGTGGATCAACCCACATACCAGTAAATTGTCAAACGGGTTTATCGCACCAAACCTGGGAACGCAGGACACCATTTTGATAATAATCTACGGCATTTCGATGATTATTTCTCAAATGCTCACACCGATTAGTGATCCAAGTCAAAAGCGTCAGATCCGCTTAATGGGGATTGGTATTTCGGTGCTATTTACATTTTTCATGTTCACGGGAGCATTCCCGGTCGTTGGCGGCTTCGTCCTTTACTGGACGTTTACCAACATCTTGGCGACAGCGCAGTCGCTACGTGCCTACCGCTTGCCGCTCGAACCATTGCAAAAAGTGAACACGAAAGACGGCGGAGTCTATCCAACAGACCCGAGTCAAATGTTCCCATGGATGAGAGGAGCCATGGGACAAAAGCCAACTGCCGAAGGGAAACCAACTGGCAAGAAAGGCAAATCGTCCTCGAGCAGCGACAATTCCGCGATTAAAGGATCAACGAAGACCGGGAAACCGCAGCAACATAAACCTAAAAAGTAAGGCACAAAAAACCTATGCAATCTATTGAACTGAATGTCAAGAGCATCGAAGATGCGAAAGTCGAAGCGGCCGAGCGATTCGGCGTCTCGCCAGAAGATATCACTGTTACCGTTTTGGAAGAATCAAAGAAGCTTTTCGGAAAGGTCAGCTACAAGGTGAAGGCTGAAACTGCTAAGTCAGCTCCTGTAGCGGAAGAAGCTAATACCGAACCTAAGAAGGTAACAAAGGCTGAATCAGAAGCGAAGCCAGCCGCCAAAAAGTTGGGAAGCAAGAAGAAAGAAGAAGCTCCTGCAGAAGCATCCGCTGAAGTTGCAGTTGAAGAGGCAAAGCCCGTAGCCAAAAAACTTGGCAAAAAGAAAGAGGCTTCGCCAGAGGTAGCAGCAACCGCCGAGGCACCTGTAGTGGAATCGGGAGATGAGTCTAATGAGCCAGAAATCGTAGCAACCGAAGAGGATGCTAAGAAGTTAGCCGATATTTTGGCGGTGCTCTCCACGAAGACTGGTTTGCTTGCGGAAATTCAAGTGGGAGAGCTTCAAGGAAAATACATTAATCTTTCGATTGATGGAAAGGAAGCTGGATTCTTGGTCGGCAAGAATGGTGAAGTCCTTAACTCACTTCAGTACCTCATTAACCTCATTGTTAAGCAGCAAATGGGCAACGGCGTGCGAGTTACCTTGGATGGTAATGACTACCGCAAGCGACGAGCTGAAGCTCTGACCAACCTAGCTGTGAAGATTGCTGAGAAGGTTATCGAAAGAGGTGAAGAAGCGGTTCTAGAAGCTCTTCCTGCATTCGAAAGACGAGTCATCCACAAAGTGCTTCAGGAAATCGAGGGTGTTACCACTTATAGTGAAGGCGAAGAGCCAGATCGACGAGTGGTTATCGCACCGCTTGACTAATTGATCAGTCAATAAACACTTTCCCTATACTTTTTGCTTTGAGCAGATTTGTATAGGGGATTTTTTATGTCTGTTCTTTTGAATACAACCTGGGTACTTTGGTTCAGTGGAAGCAATTACGTTTTTGCCCAGTGGGAACCTAGAGGCAACAAGCAACTTTTATCTAAACTATTTCGGTTTAAAGTTGGCGGTTGACCAAGGTGCATGCCAAATTTTCAGAGTTGCTAAAAATGCATATTGGGGATTCTGTACTCATATCACACCTCTTGAAACCCCAAACTCAGTGATTCTCACTTTGGTTAGGGATGATGTGGATGAGATGTACCAACATTTCATTGGTTTGGGATTGGTTACTGATGGGGCTCCGCGTTGGAATGAACGATTTGGCATTTATCATTTTTTTGTTCAAGATCCTGACGGATATCGCGTTGAAATTCAACGTTTCCGAGACACTCGCTGGGGCATGGGAGCTGAGGATTAATTGTAGAATTTGAACAAATTGAGAAACGTTTCGTTCCATCTTAAATGAAAGTTCCCAATTGGATTTCATTATCGCTTTTTGTTGCTGCCGGAGCATGTGCCGCTATTAATGGCAATGAACAATCGCGAGATAAGGCCTCCGAAGTTGCTAAGGTTTTTGATAAATTTGCTACTCTGGTTAAGACCAGATCTGATAATAAAAACTTCTACGTAGAATCCAATGGATTGCCTGATCATAGGATGATGGTCGGAATTACTGCATGGCAACAGCAGGTGCCGCTGCCACAAAAATATACTGGTAATAACTCCTGGCAATTCCCATTGTTTCCTGTAGAAGCAAAAGAAAAATTAAGTGCAAAGAGTCATTTTTTTCGAGGCGCAATTGCAATCGCCGCAAATGGAATTCCAATTTTTAATCCAATCAAGAATGACGGCAGAACAGATACATTCTTAGCGGGAGAACTTGACGAGTTCGGTGGGCATTGTGGTCGTGGTGATGACTACCACTACCATATCGCTCCGCTTGTTCTTCAAAAGCAACTTGGAAAGAGTTTGCCTGTTGCTTACGCTCTTGATGGATATGCAATTTACGGTCCTGAAGAGCCCGATGGTTCTGCGGTCAAAGGTCTAGATAGTTTCAATGGTCACTCAGACGCTAAATTGGGCTACCATTACCACTCCACAAAGACCTATCCGTATATCAATGGAGGTTTTCATGGCGAAGTTGTGGAACAGGATGGCCAAGTTGACCCCCAACCTCGTGCAGAAAGCCCACGTCCTGCATTACCACCCTTGCATGGCGCAAAAATTACCGGATTTGAAACATTGAAAGCCGGGTCTTACTCACTTACTTATAGCCTTAATGGAGCGACTCAAAAAGTCAACTACACTGTCAATTCTAATGGAAGTGTAACGTTTAATTTTATCGATGCAACCGGACGTGTTGAAACCCGAACTTATTCTGGTCGAGGTGGTGGGCAGGGTGGTCCAACTGGTAAGGGTGGGGGGCGACGAGGGGGAGACTCTCGAGGTGATGGTACTAACTTTGGTGATGGCAGGAGCAAAAGCGATGTAAATGGTGGCGATAATTTGTTTGTCACTGGCAAGCTTGATGATAGGAATGGAAAAGACGATCAAAGAAGAGGCGGTGACCAACAAGGTGCCCAAAGAGGTGCACCACTTGGACCGCCTCCAGGTCCGCGAAAGCCCTGGTTTACGGATCACGCTAAAGAAATTGATGCTAACAAGGACGGGATCGTGACCACTGAAGAAGTCATTGCTGAATGTAAAGAATCGTTCAAACAGTACAGTCAGGGTAAGGATTCCATCAGCGTTGAGGATCTACCGAACCTGCCTACTGTAAAACTTGCCATTGGTGGGTTTATCAAAGTACATTCCAAGGAATTGGATATGAACATGGACGGGAAAATTACTGAAAAGGAGATCTCTGATTCAATGCTTCGAATGTTTAAGAAGCAGGATAAAAACGGTGATGGAAAGTTGAGCGGTGTGGAGATTGCGGGTTAGTAAAAATGAGCGCAAAACTATTTTCACTGGTTGCCAGTTTAGGTTTAGTGGTGGTTGGTTCAGCTGCTGGAAAAGTCATTGTTAGCAAGTCAGCAGAAGTAGAACTGCAAGGTCGAAGACAAGGACAAGGACAAGGACAAGGACTGGGACCGGGACAGGGACTGAGTCAGGATCGGCAAAATGGTCAGCGCGATGGTGGTCAGGGAGGTGTTGGGAAGGGAGGTAGGCAAAATGGAGGCTCTCGAACTGGTGCTCCACCATCCTATATTCTTGAGACCCCTGATTCTCCGCTTAATGTAATTGCTGGAGCTACTACGGATAAGTCAGTAATCCTTTCCGTATTGAGTAAGTTCAGTGGAGATGCGAGTCTGAGTATTAATCCTGTCGGGGCAAAATCACAATCGAAAAAAATCAAATCTACTCTGATAGGTGGGATACCCAAAGAAATTGCACTTGAATCTCTCAAAAGCTCAACCGCCTATGAGTATTTAGTGGAAGTAGGCAGTGACTCGATTACTGGCAGGTTTTCCACCGCCAAGAAAAGTGGAGATCCTTTCACATTTACTATTCAAGCCGACTCGCACTTGGATGCTAATTCGGATCCAAAAGTTTATGAGAATACGCTGAAAAACATGTTGACCGATAAGCCTGATTTTTTGGTTGACTTAGGCGATACCTTTATGGTTGATAAGTATCCACAGTACACAGATGCAGAGAAACAGTATCAATCTCAGCGCTATTGGTTCTCAAGGGTCGGTTCTGAAATGTCCATTTTTCTGTGCCTAGGCAACCATGATGGGGAAACTGGTTGGAAAGGCAAAGGTGGCACCAATATCACTCCCTGGGCACAGGCTCAGAGAGAAAAATATTTTCCGGTCATTCGTCCAAATGGTTTTTTTTCGGGAGCTCCGAAAAAAGGGCTTTACTACTCCTGGAATTGGGGAGATGCGTCCTTTTTTGTATTGGACCCTTTTGTTGCTACTACCCAGAAAACTCAAAGTTCAGAGGATGGTTGGAATTGGACACTAGGGAGAGAACAGTTTGAATGGTTTGAAAAGTCTTTGAATGCGTCGAAGGCAAAGTATAAGTTCATTTTCATCCATCATTTAGTGGGTGGCTTTGGGCGTGAAGCTCGTGGTGGGGTGGAAGTAGCGGACCGATTTGAGTGGGGTGATAAGAATCAATTTCCGACTAAGCGAGTGGGATGGGCGGAGCCAATTCACGATATGTTGAAACGATATAAAGTAACGGCGTTGTTTCATGGTCATGATCACTTGTATGTGCGTCAAGAGCGCGATGGAATTGCTTATATTGAAGTGCCACAGCCAAGTCACGGTCGTGGAGATAGTACGGGTAGCGCCACTGAATATGGATACAAAGAGGGAACGCTTCTTGGAAGTTCTGGGCACATTCGTGTTTCTGTTTCGCCTCAACGTGCGAAGATGGAGTATGTAAAGTCTCGCCTTAGGGGCATTAACCAGGAAATTGTTGATCAAATTACATTGCAACCTAACTAAAGGCATTAACCTGAGTTGGATAAAAATGCTCCGTTTGTTTTGGGCTTCATTCGGAGTACTTATTCTCGCGAGTCTGGGACTCGCTCATGATTTATCGCTCACAAGCATTGTTATTCGGCCACAAGGCGAGATGTTGATGGCAGAACTGACAACCTCCATCAGCCAACTAGTCAAAATGAGTCATTTAGGGGTCAACGCAACCCCTGCTCAACTGGATATTGCCATCAGGCAACGGCTGACTCTTTTGGTAAATGGAACGAGGCCAGATGTAATTGAAGCAAAACTCGACCTGAATGGAACTGACGACATATTAGTATGGAGAGCTTCATTTGTAGGTGATCTCGACTCTGTTTCTTTATCAAAAAGGTTTTATGATGATGACCCTAAGTCTCGGACAATACTTAGGTTGGAACAGTCAGACCAAAGGTCAGTTCAATTTGTCTATGATGGGGATAATTCTCAAAATCTGAATGGGAATACTTCTAATTCGGCTACAAAGTGGTTGAAAACCGGTGTCGAGCATATCCTGAGCGGATGGGATCATGTTCTTTTTGTGTTAGGCCTTGTGCTTCTCGGTGGTGGATTGAAATCACTGCTGAAAGTTG
Organism: Fimbriimonadales bacterium; assembly: GCA_026392145.1. Classification (GTDB taxonomy): domain Bacteria; phylum Armatimonadota; class Fimbriimonadia; order Fimbriimonadales; family Fimbriimonadaceae; genus Fimbriimonas. The sequence continues at coordinate 10,402 of JAPLCS010000261.1, forward strand.
TTACTGCTTTTACTGTTGCGCACTGTTTGACTCTTTTTCTTTCGGTGACAAATGTGGTTTCAGTAAGTCCGCGCATTATTGAGCCCCTCATCGCCGCCTCAATTGTTGCGCTTGCGGCTGAGAATTTACGTGCCGCCTCTTCACATGCTCACGATTCTAATCATCAAGCCAAACTATGGGGGCGGATGATTTTAGCCTTCGGTTTTGGGTTGATGCACGGTTTTGGATTTGCTGGCGGTTTGGATTCAATTGGGCTTTCTGGATGGAACTTAATACCACCGCTTTTGTCATTTAATTGTGGCGTTGAAATCGGTCAAGCAATCATTCTCCTCCCATCTCTTGGCGTGTTGTCATTTGTCTCTAAAAAGTTTCCTTCTTATGTAGGTTTAGTGGTTCAGCTTTGTGCCCTTCTAATTGGAATGGTAGGAAGTTACTGGTTAGTTTTAAGAGTAATTGCGTAGCAATGTTCTGAACTTTTTTAGGCTATCATCGTTCGGACTTGCATGATTTTGTCAGTAATCACTGCTAGCTACCTATTTAACTTCGGGTTTCCAAATATAAACACTGCTGAACCTCAAGGGAAGAAGCCAAACATTATAGTCATCGTTGGTGAGGGGGCTGGGTGGCCGAGCACATCAGTCGCTATGGATGGGAATTTGCGAAATGCAAAACAGCCTTCCGCATTGACTCCTAATTTGGCAAAACTCGCCGAACAAGGAATGCGAATGTCAGCATTTTATGCATCCTGTCCTCGTTGTACTCCTTCTAGGGCAAGTTACTTCACTGGTGTGAGTCCTGCAAAGCTCCACATGACTTATGTGAGTGAAGGTGGGCGCCAACGACGAGGCGGAGCAACTGGTGTGCAAGAGGATGTGGGTGATAATACTAAGCTAATTCCACCTTCACCAAACATGGAATTACCTCCTGAAATTCTTACAACTGCTGGTGCACTCAAGTTAGCTAATTACTCATCTGCACATTTTGGTAAGTGGCACGTTGGCAGAAAAGCGCCGACGTTGAAAGGATTTGATGAGGATGATGGTGCTAACACGAATGCCGGCCCGGGAAACAATCGAACACCTAATCCAGGAGAAGGAAAGCTCATAACAGATCGGGGACTAGCATTCATTGAAAAATGTGTGAAGGCTGGAAAGCCGTTCTATCTTCACGTGGATCATTACGGAGGCGGATCTGAAGCAGAAGTCACATCTGAGTCCTACAAGTTAGTTTCAGGTCTCTATTCTGGACTTCGAGAGAAACAATTAGCTCAGGTTGGAATTGTGCATGACGTTGATGCCCAAATTGGGCGGATTATGGCCAAATTGGATGAACTTGGCATTTCCAATAATACGTACGTTTTGTATACAACAGATCATGGTGATTCGGGGGGGAATGCGAATTTGCCTCTAAGTATGGGTAAGGGTAGTGTGCAAGAGGGTGGTGTTCGGATTCCCTTTATTGTGCGAGGGCCAGGAATCAAACCAGGTTCACAATCGGATGTGCGGGCATTCGGATGGGACTTAACACCGACGTTTACAGAACTTGCTGGGGTCACTACTCCTAAGCAAGTAGAGGGCGGTTCATTGCTTAGTGTCTGGCGAGGAGGATCTAATGTTTCTCGACCAGTTATGGAACTGGTTATTCATTTTCCTCACTACGATTTGAGCAATGGAGGACCAGCATCTGCAATATTTGACGGAAATTTTAAGCTTATTCGTTCGTACGAAACTGGAAAATCTTACTTGTATAATCTCGCAGTTGATTCGGCAGAACGAAATGATCTTGCTAATTCCAAACCTGAAAAAGTCGCTGAATTAGAGAAGAGATTGGATGCCTATCTAAAATCAGTTGAGGCTCAAATGCCAACCATAAACCCAAACTACAAACCAGGCTCGGATTTTGGAGCGACCAAGCAAATAGGTGGTGGTGGTAAGGGTGGTAGCAGAGGTCGCAATGGCGGTGGGAAAAATGGTGGAACGACTGGCGGGGATTTTTAGTGCCAAGACAACTGTTGAGAACGTTACTGGGAAGGTAGTGTAACACCATGGGAGCCCGTTTTATTCCCCTGTTGTGTTTTGGAGTCGTTGTTTTGACTGTTTTGAGTGCCGGCTGCCAGCAGCGACCTCCAGCGGAATTACCAACTCAGCGCACAGGTTACAAATCATCTCATGCCTCCTCCAAAGTGACAGCACTAGAGGGAATGATTTTTATACGTGGTGGAACTTTCAAAATGGGTTCTGCTAATGGAAGGCAGGATGAACTCCCAATTCACACCGTCACTCTGAATGACTTTTGGATAGATCGAACTGAAGTTACTAATTTGCAGTTTGCAAAATTCGTGAAGGCAACGGGTTATAAAACCATTGCGGAGATTTCTCCGAGACCCGAAGACTTTCCTGGCGTACCTAAGGAAAAGTTGGTTCCAGGAGCGTTGGTTTTCACTGAAGGAAGGGGTTGGGAGTATATCCCTGGTGCAAGTTGGAGACATCCCGAAGGACCTAAATCTGACATTACGAAGCGTATGAATCATCCGGTCGTGCAAGTAGCTTGGGAGGATGCTACGGCGTATGCAAAATGGTCAGGCAAGTCGCTTCCTACCGAGGCACAATTTGAATATGCCGCAAAAGGTGGCAACCAAACGGCCGAATACGCATGGGGCAACGAAGAAGTCAGTGACAAGAAACCACAGGCCAATTTTTGGCAAGGACAATTCCCTGAAAAAAATCTTAACACTGACGGCTACAAATCATCTGCACCTGTTGGTTCGTTTAAGCCTAACGGATATGGATTAGTAGACATGGCGGGGAATGTTTGGGAATGGTGCCAAGATTTTTATCGACCTGATGCGTATAAGATGTCATCGGAAAACAATCCATCAGGACCTTTGGATTCGCTGGATCCGGATGAACCAGGGATTACCAAGCGAGTGATAAGGGGTGGCTCGTTCCTATGTGCTGAATGCTACTGCCAGGGTTACCGAATTGCTTCTCGCATGAAGTCGTCTCCAGATACTGGGCTTTGTCACACTGGTTTTAGATGCGTATGGACGCCATCGACAAGATAATGCAATGTTCAGGGAATTTTGAACCTGCGCACATAGCTACTCCGAGGCAAGATACTAATTCTCTCTTAGCTCATTCAGAACTCATTAAAAAATCTCAATCGGGAGTCATTGACCTATATTTTTTAGGTGATTCAATCACCAGACGGTGGGGCACTAGCGATTCAATTTGGTCGACACTTTTCCAGCACTGGCAGCAAACTTTTTGGGGATGGAATGCGGCGAATTTTGGTTGGGGTGGGGACTGTACACAGCACATTTTATGGCGAATTCAGAACGGTGAATTAGAATCGGTCCAGCCGAAGGTCATCGTTTTGCTTGCAGGCACAAACAATATCGGTGCGGGACACTCAGCTTCTGAAGTTGTCCGTGGTATTGGTGCTATTTTGGATGTTTGTGTACAAAAGGCAACCCAAACTGTTATTGTGCTGATGGGGATTTTCCCGCGAAATGACCCAGCTGAGTGCAAGCGTGTTGTACAAGTTGCAAACCAGTTGCTGGAACAGTTTCACGATGGGGAGCGAATCCACTACCTAAATATTAATCACTTGTTAACTGATGAACAAGGAGACCTTTGTGAACTCTTCACTCTTGATGGTTTGCACTTAACTCTAGCAGGGTATCGCGTTTGGGGTTCAGCACTCATACCTTTGTTAAGTTCTGTCCTCGGTCCTAAGTGTGAAAATGATTT
>JAPLCS010000160.1 GCA_026392145.1 Fimbriimonadales bacterium
AAAAGCGAACCATTGGCATGCCACCACTTCCCTCAACTCGGCCGATTGGTGGATGAGGTCACGCGTTAGGATAGAATTTCAACGTGCTCCAGATTGTCGTTGCGTTATCACTGGGTTTTATCAGAGCTGAAACGGTTCAGGCTCCGCCTAAACAACCCAACGTGGTCCTCATTCTCGTGGATGATTTAGGCTGGCAAGATACTTCCCTGACATTTGGACTCAACGAAAAAGTAGTCGGAAGACATTTCCGTACGCCAAACTTAGAAAAGCTTGCATCACGAGGAATTCAAGTGAACCAAGCCTATTCATCGTGCACAGTCTGCACACCGACAAGAGTTGCACTACTCACAGGAACACATCCAGCACGAAACCACATCACCAGTTGGGTTCAAAAGGGACAAGACACCGAATCACCCTATCCTGGGTTGACGATGCCACAGTGGAAAACAACCGGATTCCAACCTGGCGAAGCGACAACTCTGGCAGAACATTTCAGAACCTCAGGATATCGCACCATTCAAGTTGGCAAAGCCCATTTTGGTTCTGATGCCACTCCAGGTGCCAACCCAATCAACCTAGGATTTGATGTCTCCATCGGTGGCTCAGCCGCCGGAAATCCCAATAGTTTCTATGGAATCAACAACTTTGCCTCAAAGAAAAAATCATCCAATGATCCTCCCTCGCTGAACGATATCAGAGGATTAGAGAAATACCACGGTAAAGATATTTTTCTTGATGATGCACTCGCAATCGAGGCGGCAAAGCAAATTGAAATCTCAGCCCAATCAGGGCAACCCACTTTTCTCTGGTACTCCCCGTACGGCGTTCACACTCCCATTCAACCCAACAAGAAGTATCTGAAACACTATCCCAAGTTAGATCCTCGTGAGCAAGCCTATGCGACTATGGTGGAAACCGTTGACGATAATTTACGGGTGCTGGTTGAATCATTCCGGAAATCAAATCAGCTGGAGAACACCTTTTTCATATTCACCAGTGATAATGGCGGCTTATCCCAATCGGCGAGAGGCGGGTATCCGAACTTGCATAACCTGCCCCTACGAAGTGGAAAGGGTTCCGCATACGAAGGTGGCACGCGAGTTCCGTTTGTGGTGGCAGGCCCCGGTCTTCATGCCGGAAAAGTGCTAAGTCGAATCACGTTTACCTCCGCCGATTTATTTCCGACAGTCGCAGAGCTTGCCGGGATTCCGAAGACCTGCCCAGACGGCATTTCATTTGCCAAAATCCTGAGAAGCGGTACCGATCTTCAAAGATCAGAACCACTCATTTGGCACTTCCCTCACCATCGTGGGTGGTACGGCCCAGGACTCGAACCCTATTCCGCCATTCGGAGCGGCGACTTCAAAGCCATTTTCTTTTACGGCACACGTAAGTGGGAACTATACAACCTAGCCAATGACCTCGGAGAGACTCGCGACCTTGCGCCAACAAATGTTAGCAAACTCAAAGAACTCGCCACAATTCTTCATGATAAATTAGTGGACATGCAGGCCCAATTCCCTGTTGACAATCAATCCCTCAAACAAATCGAACCTAATTTCTAGCTATCCAGCAGCCGCTTTGAATCGAAGATACAAATGGTCTGGTACAAGGTGCTCAAGTTTCCACCGCAACTTTATTGGTTTTTCCGATGTGTAGGAAATCGGAACTGCAAATCCCAAACAAAAAAACGGTTCATCTTTTTGCTCTCTAACAAAAAATAAATGTCTACCGGTCCCATTAACAAGTCGTTGGCCCGTTCGTGAATTAATCGAAGTAGTCGACTGACTTTCCCAGTGAATTGTATCTGGTGATTCAAACCAGTCATTATATCGAGTAGTTGCAGAGAAATCACGCTCAGATTTGTTGAGAGTAAAGAGATGAATATCTAAGCCAAAAGCTTCAGAGTAGAAAGTGCCTTGCATCATGGCAGATGGATTATCTCTAAACGGTGCCACAATCTCATCGCGCGAGTAGTGACTATGCAAGCAAAACGGCAAATCATCGGCGACAAGTGGTCTTGCGACTGCTGTTTCCAATAAGAAATCCATCAATTCACCCACTTCTTCCCTTACCAAAAGGTCAATTTCATCCACTTGCATGTGTCCAAGAAGTGGAAAAGATAACATTCGTCCGTAGACAGAATTTGATGTTCCTTCTCGAACTATCTGTGCGTAGGCTTTCAATCTATGTTTGTCATCCACATGGCAAACAGCGCCAATCCGCTTATGATTAGCTGGTATGTCGCCTGATATTAAGTTAACTCTTTGCTTTATCTGTATAAAACTTCTGTTTGGTTTGTACAGTTCAGCAACTTCGATTCCAGTTTCATTAATAAATTGACCAACAGTAGGAATTTGCCCTGACAACGAAAGTCTTCGCAATTCCATAGCAAGTTCACGAATGTTTGTTGGAACTGCTCTCTTAAGATTCTGAAGAACTCTGTCAGTAGTTACAGAATCTAACCGAATATCACAACCAGGAGGAAGTCTCGGAAAATCATCGGAGACTGCTTTTTGCAACTGTGATCTTGTCATCCCTGTAAGGGCTCGGTATCTGAGGTCCATTCGAAAATCTCGATTTTGTTGACCTACAAAATCTAACACTGTCAAAGCACCTTTGTCTGGATGATTTCTTAAACCCCGACCAAGTTGCTGTATAAAAATGGTTGCACTTTCCGTTGGCCTCAAAAAAAGCACAGTATTTATTTCTGGAATATCAACACCTTCGTTGAATAAATCAACGGTGCACAGCATTTGGGTTTTCCCACTTCTAAATCTACTAATAATCGATTCTCGTTCAGAATCTGGAACCTTAGAATGCAATACTTCACTGGTCAAGCCAAACTCTCGAAAAACACTGTTCATGTAGTTTGCGTGCTTAATCGAGGCACAAAAGGAAACGGCTTGCATCGATGCAAGATCAACTTTATCTTGCAATTCCCTCAATATAACATCGGAACGCTTTTGTCCCTTGGTGACCAAAACTTCTTCCAGTCCTGAAACATAATACTTACCAGCCACCCATACAACATTGCCTAGGTCTGTTGAATCGTCAATACCAAAGTAGTGAAATGGGCAAAGTAATTGACGCTCCAATGCATGCCACAAGCGAAGTTCGAAAGTAGGTGGCCACAGTTTCTCAATGATTTCTTGCTTGCCATCGGCTCGTTCTGGAGTCGCGGTTAGACCCAATAATTCCCTTGGCTGAAAATAGTTAACCAACTTTGAATAGGTAGGGCTCTCTGCGTGATGAAACTCATCGATAACAATCACATCAAAATGATCTGATTCAAATTCGGTTAAGTCCTTGTGGCTGAGCGACTGAACAGATGCAAAAACATGCTTCCAACTCCTCGCCCGATTCTTTCCAACATTTAGTTCTGCGAAGTTGCCATCACGTAACACAGTTCTGAATGCAAATAAACTCTGTTCTAAGATTTCTTCTCGATGCGCCACAAAGAGCAAACTCGGGCGTCCACCAATGGATTTAGCCAATCGCTCGTAGTCGAATGCCGCCAGAAGTGTCTTACCAGTTCCTGTTGCAGCAACCACCAAGTTGTTATGTTGTCCATCTAACCGCGCGTATTGCAATGACTCAAGAGCTTCAATCTGATGCGGATATGGCTTGAGATCAAAGATTGATAAAAAATTTCTAATTCTTTGGTTTGGTTGGTCACTTCGTTGAGATTCCAAAGCGTCACGAACGATATCGTAGTCCCGCTCAACATCAAATGGTTCAAATCTGGAGTCTGCCCAATGACGATCAAAAGTGGCGGTTAGTCCCTGCAAAACTTGAAATGCATCTTTGGATCCTAAGCGAACATTCCACTCAAGTCCATCAACCAAAGCGCGGGGAGATAGATTTGAAGAACCAATGGTAGCGGTAGTAAATCCTGAGTCTCGATGAAAAATCCAAGCCTTAGCGTGGAGAGACGTTTTTTGTGTCTTACTCTCGAAAACTATCTTTATTTGTGCTCCAAATTTTGCAAGCTTGGCCAAGGCATCGACATGAGTACCACCCAAATATGTTGTCGTAATGACACGCAACTTTCCACCCAAGTTTTGCAAGTCACTCAAAATTAGATTGAGACCCTGCATTCCAATAAATGGGCATATCAAATCAACTCTATCAGCAGTTGAAAGCTCATCTCTTAATATTTGATGATAATTCAAATCCTGATCGTTAGTTATTAAAGTGCTTTGTGACAAAGGAAGCAGTGGATTACGTTTAACGTCCTCAATTTTTGAGGCAATTCTGGTTAAAACTTTTTGTTCAGCCTCACCACCATCAAACTGACCGAGCAAGTTATTTGCAATTCGCATTACTTCATTTGCAGCATCATCACCTTTTAATGAACCTTTCAACAAAACTCGTATCCGGTCAGCCACTTCCCGTGATATATATTCGATTACATCATGGTCTGAAAGTTCTTGAAAATGTGCATCTTGTGTCGCTGGAAGTGACTCTAATGCCTGTCGCAGTGCAACAGTAACGAGTTGATCATATACTCCTTTTGGAAACTGTTGCATGATCAATAACCATACCGTTTAACCAATCATAACAATATCAATTACTTCAAAATATAGTAAGTCCAGCCCTTCGCGGGGATCGTCACCGCTAAATTGAGCAGCCCCCCTTTCGTATTCTTCACAATTGACTTCTCTTCACCATGAGTCACAGAAATCTTTTGCCGTTCTCCAACCGGAATTGAAAGGGTCTCGCTGATTGGTCTGAGCGTTGGATTGTAAACCATCAACATCATCTTTCCAGTGGATTCCTCCACATGCATCACATAATCCAGCCGACGGCCATCCGCTCTCCGAAGGTGCACAATGTCAGATTCCAAAAGTGATCGATACTTCTTAAACCAGTTCACCATACGAACCACCATCGCCTTGGTTTCCTCAGAATCATAAAGTCTCACACCACGCCAACATGCCTGCACTCCAAATCCAAAGTTATTGGCAAAATGTAGTTCGTAATCCTGTAAATGGTCCTTCAACGGTTCAATAGTTGCCGCCGCACCACCGCCTTGATATTCAACCAAAGGGACAAACATCCAACCCATAGAAGGTGTTTTGTCCCAGGTTCCATCAAACATATTCTGGCGAGCATGCACATGCTGTTGCTCCCTTGGCAAAGACCAATTCGTCTCGCGATATCCCATTCCAGTCTTGTTCGAACCGTTCAGAAAATAAGTATCAGGAACATTCAAGAAAACATTTTGCTCCCGGCACCATGCGTAAAAATCAGTGATCATCTTGTACTGCATCCACTGCGAATCAGCAAGGTCACGATGCCCCGGATGGTTTTTCGATGCACATACATCACCAGGATAATTGCCATCATGTTCCAAGATATCAAAACCAGTTTCAGCGATAAACTTTTTGATATTCTCAAAGTACTGAATTCCCCACTTTGATCCGAGGCATGGAGAGTTACCAAAGATTGCGCCTCCCGTTTTTCCAGTGGCCGGATTAATGACATCATTTTCGTCGTCAACCCGTCGACTTGCAAGCAAGGAATATCCACCTAGTCGGACCCCCTTTGAAGTTGCATACTGTCTCAATTCCCTAAACTTAGCGATATTCTTTTCGGAAACATCCTCCATATTGAGGCCGCTACCAAAGCTCAAAATCACCATTTCAAACCCACATTCGGCAGCTTGGTCAATGCCAGCTTTCACTTCTTTAGTTCCGCTAGCTCGCAGGTGGAACATCGTAGGATTATCCAAAATCCAAGGAGCCATTGTTCTAAAGAACTTTCTGTTGTCCAGAGTTTGCAACTCTCGCTCTTCGGAGCCATGCAAAACCAAATGAGAACGAGGCGAGGTCAGTGACTCTCCTTGCTTCAAATCGACTCCAGGACCAGTAGGTGGATGAACACTCAAAACGCAGGGAGTCTTGAGCATGTAGCTAACTTGGGTGGTGTAATCTGGGTCCTCCTCCCAAAATATTGAGGAATTAAACTGTCCACCAAAGGATTCGTTGGTGAAAACTGAGAGATTAGGCAACCGCCATCCTTTTTGAGATTCAACATTGCTTTCAGCTTCAACCATAGCCAGCCGCTCGCTGATGACTTGGTCGACCCGTACTGGTGTTGGAGCCAAATTTTTGAATTCAACTTCCTTAGAAATAACAGGAAGACCATCATAAATTTCAAATCGAATAGTGGCAGACAGAGAGGTGTTGCCGAATTTCAGGAGCACGGCCTTGCCGTGAGGCGGCCAGCTTTGTCCTTTGATGGGCTTAAAGGGCACATGTGCCTTACATGGCACCAGTTCTTGCCCTAAAAACGGCAGACTGAGCGGTGATGGTTGCAAATTAGCGATCCACTCTTCTTGAAAAAACGCTCGATTGGGAACCGGGGTGGTCCCACCAAGCCATACTTCCTTCCCACCGATGACAAGCTTTGCCTCAGGCTCAACCGAACGTAAGTATTCGGTCTTGGAGTCCAATCTTTGCATCGAATAAGTTCCCACGAACTTATTCAAATGAATCCGCCGTTCAACTAAACCGTTTGACAAGACTATCCCACCTGGGATAGTCTTAATGGACGCGAGGAAAACAGCAGCAGGTAAGAACATAGGCACCTTAATGAGATACCCCCTTTTACCCGTTTCAGTGTTCCTTTGCCTCGAAATGACAAGCGAATCAGTGAGTACAAGTTAGACAGTGAGTACACATCAGACTTTGGTAAAGCCTTCACCGTCGACTTGAACCAAATCTTGTCGAGTGAGCGCCTTGATCGATGCCTGTTGTGCCAAACGACCCGCGATTTCCCGAAACGCCTTCGCTTGAGCCGTATTGGGTGAAGCTACCACCGATGGAACACCTTCATCTCCGGCCCGAGAAACGGCTGGGTCAAAAGGTATGGAGCCCAGGTAAGGAACTTTTAACTGCTGCGAAAGTTCTTCTCCTGTGAGTCCAAAAAACATTTGAGTAGTCGCACCAGTTGCCTCATCAACATGACTACCCATATTCTCTACAACACCTAAAATAGGTGAGTTCAGCCGCTTAAACAACTGCACCGCCTTACCGGCGATATTTGCCGCAACATTATGAGGCGTTGAAACAATCAATACTCCAGTCAATGGAACCAACTGGGCTAATGACATCGGTGCGTCACCTGTTCCCGGAGGAAGGTCTACCAACAAGTAATCTAGTTCACCCCAAGAAACATCTGCCAAGAGTTGTCGAACCGTAGAGGCAACCATCGGTCCGCGCCATAGAACCGCCTGATCATCCTCTAATAAGTAGCCAAGCGACATCGTATGAACTCCATATCGAAAAATGGGGATGATCTTTTGCCCCTCGGTATAGGGCTTCTCATCTTGGGCACCGAGCATCAATGGAACCGAAGGACCATACACATCAGCGTCTAAAATCCCAACTCGAGCACCAGCTTCTGCCAAAGCAACCGCCAAATTTACGGTGACTGTGCTTTTGCCAACTCCGCCCTTTCCAGAAGCGACTGCAATAACGTTGCGCACTTCAGGAATCAAGTCCTCGTTTTGAGCGTTGCGATTTCTCACCGTTGCGGTCATCTCAATCTCAACATGAGAAACACCTTCAATGGCATAAACTGCGTCCAATGACTGTTGCTTAAGCTCTTCCTTCACAGGACAAGCTGGAGTGGTTAAGTCAATGGTAAATGAAACTGCACCACCATTAATCTGAACATTCTTGACAAATCCTAAGGTGACGATGTCCCGGTGCAAGTCGGGGTCCATCACAACTTTTAACGCCTCAAGCACAGCAGATTCAGTAATTGGCACACCATAAGGGTACCTTCCGAGCCCACTTCAAAGCAGAAAGTTACTAGCCCAAATAAGCCCTCTATTCGTCCCAAAACCTATCTCAATATCGTCAAACTATCTCGAAATTGTTTTAGTCTCGTGTCGAACGTCATGGGGTCGCAAATCAGAAGGCATTAAGCCAAGATGCTCTCTCAAAGAATCTCGAAGAGCCTGAGTCGCTCCAAATCCAGACTTAGATGCAATAGAATCAACAGTCATAGAAGACCCCCTCAAAAGTTCAATCGCAAGTTCGGTTCGACAGCGCTCAACATAGGCTTGAAAACCATAGCCCACTAATTGCTTAAAAATTCGAGAAAAATGGTGAGAGCTATATCCGGCGAGTTTGGCCGCCTCGGGAACGGGCCAATACTGTGCTGGTGACCTCCGAACTTCATTGGTCAAATGCACAAACACGTCAGGAAGTCCCGCTGGCAACTCGCTCAAGTCAATCCGATCTTGCTGCGACACCAGGTCAGCCATTGTATTGAAAATCAAACCCGCAACTCGCAGTTCAATCGCCGAATCCTTAAATAGCTTGGAAGTAAATGGATTCAAAACCGGTCCCATCGGCTGATAGGCTTGGTGGCGGTCCCAAGTTTCCAACCACCTCTGGAGAGATGGCAATTTTGCAGACTTCCAAAGGATAAAAGTGGAGTCATGGTCGCCCTTCGCCACCTTAACATCCATCTTGATAGATCTACTAAAAAAAACGGTTCGTCCGGGCACAATGCTCGGTTTGGAAAGATGTTGCGAGCGAACTATTGATGATCCCTTCCAGTTGAACATCAAACCCCAAGTCCCTGGTTCGAACTCAATTGAACCTACCGTTGATTCTCGAACCACTTTTTGAAATTGAAGAATGGCGAATGGATTCCTATCGGTCGGCATCGCTAATGGCTTGAAAAGCGTTCGCATCGAAATCTTTGGGAAATCAATTTCGAGTCCGATTTCACGAATTTCCTTTGCCGTCATACAATTACCTAAGTTCACCTTAATGAAAGGGAAACAATCTTTCCAGCGTCAGCTCTTAACATCAAGACGCATGTAATACTCTACGCTTGTTTGCAATAAATGTATAGTGTATTTTGCGTTGTTTTCCGCAAAATACCTAGGCATCACACCCAAAGCAGGTTCATTTTCAGGTAAAAACGTGTGGTGAATCAAGGATTAAGCGTTGCGATTGTAGGAGCAACGGGTGCGGTTGGAGCGGAGTTTATCCGCCTATTCGAAGAAAGAAACTTTCCGATCAAAAGCATCAAATTCTTGGCAAGCAAACGCGCCGTTGGCAAAACAGTTACTTTCAAAGGCACCGACTACTCAGTAGAAGAAGCGCTGCCTACAGCCTTTGAAGGTGTTGACGTCGCTTTCTTCAGCGCAGGTGCAACCAGATCAAGGGAACTCGCACCATCCGCTATTGCGGCAGGTGCCTTAGTGGTGGACAACAGCAGTGCCTTCAGAATGGATGAGAGTGTTCCTCTCATTGTGCCCGAAGTCAATCCATCCTCATTGACAAAATCAAACCGACTGATAAGCGTCCCGAACTGCACGGCGATTCTCCTCTGCACCGCAATCAACTCGCTTCTGAAACTTGGCACCGTAGACAGGCTCATTGTGAGTACCTACCAAAGTGCAAGTGGAGCTGGAGCCGCTATGATGCACTTTCTTGAACAAGAAACCAGAGCCGTTCTTGATAACGCAACGCTTCCAGAGTCAGTCCTCAAGCATCGTTATGCGTTCAACTTGTTCAGCCACAATACACCAATCAACGATGATGGTTATAACGAAGAGGAGGCCAAAGTAATTGAGGAAACCCGGAAAATACTTGGTCAGCCAAACTTAAAAATAAATGTCACCTGTGTGAGAGTGCCAGTACTCAGAGCCCACACAGAAACGGTTACGATTGAATACACACACGCAGCGCCAAGTGTTGATGAGGCAAGAAATGCACTTTCTAAAGCCGCTGGAGTAAGAGTAGTTGACAATCGACAGGAGAACCACTTCCCAACTCCACTCGAGGCGAGTGGTCAAGGTGATGTATTAGTTGGAAGAATCCGAAACGATATCTCAAACCCTAATGCCATTTGCTTAATGCTCTCCGGAGATCAGTTGCTCAAAGGAGCTGCACTGAACGCAGTTCAAATAGCTGAGTTAGCTCTATCGCTCTGATAGAGCTAACACCACTAGACTATCTACTACTCACGTCTGAGAGCTACGATCGGATCTAACCTAGAGGCAGACAAGGCGGGATAGAATCCAAAAACCACTCCAATGAAGGCGGAGAAC
>JAPLCS010000322.1 GCA_026392145.1 Fimbriimonadales bacterium
AACGAGCGGCATTATTCTTCGTCCTTACTTTGGCTTGGCGCCTGGGACATCAAACAAATTGTCTGACTTATTGTAATCCTTACCAGTCTCAACGTAGTTCTTTGTTTTGATAACTACAGGCTTGTCGGCCCACTCGCCTCTTAACAAGAGTTGATCTCTAGTGATAGGCATTGAGTAGAACAAGCACTTTTGACCAGGTCTGATAGTTGTACTGATGTAATCAGGATTCACATCGGTCATCCCTTCACCATTCCATCCAAACTTATCTTGAATATGCTGTGGTGCCGAACGAGCGTTGTAATAGAATTCCATCACGTACTCATCCTGTGTGAACGGATACATGGTCGGGTCGCGACTCATGTCAATCTTCTTGTCAAATCGAGTGTTCCGAACGAATAACTGTTCTTGCAAGAAGGTCTCGGCAGTAGGCGGATCTAGCTTGACACTGTCCAGTTCCTTATCCCAGAGCAATCCTCCCTCAACGGCATTCTTGTAGTTCTTGTCACGAAGAATGAAACGAATTCTAGTCCCTACAGGAAGAACGTTCCATGTTCCTTGTACTCGCAAAACACGATCAGCGGTTACGACCACCTTGGCAGAGAAGCCCACGTTAAACGGCGGATTAACATCGTAATCAGTAAGCGGACGACCTTCTTTTCCAGCAAAGAAACCTCGCTGTGCCATTCGCACAATAGTGGTGTCAAGGTTGCTGATAATCGTATCTTTGTTCTGACGAGCTTGAAAGTCTCTTCCCTGTTTATCGTCATCGATGCGCTTTTGTGCAACATCGAGCAACTTGTACCAGTTTTCTAACGATTTATCAGCTTGACCATTTCGCTCATAAAGTCGACCGAGAAGGTTCTTCCGGGCTGGAAGCATATCAGGTCGTTTATAGGCCTCATCCATCCACTTGACAGCTTTAGGATAGTCGTCATCAATCTTGTGATACCAAAGCCACGATTCCTCGAAAAACAGTTCGTACGTAGTATCGTTCTGTTTCGCTCCCTCCGCACCAAGCGCAAGAGCGGACGGCAAGTATCGACGGTCTGATCGCTGATCTTCATCAGTGAAGTTGTAACCAATGTGCCACATCCCAGTTGCATAAACGTCAATCTGGTGAGGATCCAAGAAGGTAACCAAACGAATAATCGGCAAGATTGCGTCGTAGTTTCCAGTTTCAAAGAACGAGTCGGCACGAACCCAAAGAATCCCTGCAATCAGCTCTCTAAAGCCAGCCAATGCAAAGAGCATTTGGTCGGCAGAGAGGCTCCCAGAAACGAGATCGCGTCCACCCTTAACAGGACTATAATCTTCCTTCCAAGTTGGATAAACGCGGAAGGTGCTCCAACCAGCTTGGAAGCAACCTAAGATACACGCAAGAGCGATGAGCTTAGTTCGGAATCCCTTTTTATTGACTCCAGCCATTGTCTTAAACCTCCTTTCGATCGAAAACGATCATGCCCAAAATGAGCATCACCACGATGTAAACCACACCATATATGACCGCATTCAATGCATACATCAACGGGTTTGAAATTTGAGTTTCAGGGTTAATCAACGGGTTTTGAACGTTATAGCTTGCAAAGTTGGGCAGGATGTTAGTTACCAACCACGCCATTCCCTTTCCAAGTGCTGGTGAGTTCGGATTTCGGCTGAACGAGTCAAAGAACGGGAATCCTAGTGTGCCGATGAGATAAATCCCACCGCTCAAGAAGAAGTTCACCAAAGGTGCCACGAACGTTGACAAGAAAATCGCCACCGCAGAGAGCAAACTCATTTGCACAAAGAACATGGCAATTCCCTGAAGCAAGGATATTCCTTTTGCGACATCTTTCTGAAAAATTGCAAATTCAGCCACCGTGATAAGTCCCATAAAGCCCATCATGATCGCAAGCGCTGAAATTGCACCCAGATACTTCCCTACCAAGAACTGGTAGCGCTGTACTGGCTTCGAAAGAATCGTATAAATGGTTCGTCGCTCAACTTCGTTGGGCAACATGTATACGGTCAAGGTAATTGCAATGACCGCGCTGCTGAGCTGAACGATACCAAGAACAAAACCTGTAAGAACCGTTTTCTCAGATCGAGCCGAGAGCACTCCAAGCAACGGCGCGATGAACAAAAGAAGGGCTGCAATGAAGAAAATGATGAGAAGGACTTTCCGTCGAACAGCTTCGCCGACGGTCGCCTTTGCAATTGCTAGAATAGGTCTCATAATCGTATTTACTTCGCCGTAACGGTCTCCACAAACAGGTCTTCGAGTCGCTTCTTCCGAGGCACGATGCTTTGAATTTTTCCACCTTTAGCTCGTGTCCCGTCAATAATCGCATCAATGTCAGATTCAGCTGGAACGTCGAAGAGAACTCCATTTCCAAGTTCTAGAACGTTTCCATCATTAATCTTCATGTCCGAAAGAATTTCTTTTTTCATGCCTTCGACGGTGATCTCGACTCGTCCACCAGCCAAGAGTTCGGTCAATTTGCCTTGTCGGGCAATGACACCATGGTTGATAATGGCAACTCGGTCACAAATAAGTTCTACTTCACTCAATTCGTGTGAGGAAATGAAGACAGTTCGTCCCTCGTCACGGAAACTGAGAATCAAATCTCGAATCTCTCGGTGAGCAATCGGGTCCAAACCACCTGTTGGCTCATCAAGGAACAGTAACTTTGGATCATTCAAAAGTGCTTGAGCCAAACCGATTCTCTGCTGCATCCCTTTCGAGAACTGAGAAATCGTTTTGGTTTTATCTCGGTGCAGGTTGACCTTTTCAAGCAACCCTTCCATCTTTGCAACGTCAGAGATTCCGAATAGTGAGCCGTAGAACTTCAGGATTTCCATCCCTGTCATGTACTCGTAGTAGTAGGGTCGCTCTGGAACGTAACTAATCAGCTTGTGAACATCAAAGTCACCAAGCTCTTTTCCAAGTACGTACCCTTCACCTTCTGTAGCCTCAATAATGCTAAGTAGCATCTTGATGGTCGTTGTTTTCCCGGCACCGTTAGGCCCCAAAAATCCAAAAATCTCACCTTCTTCTACATGAAGGTTGAGTTTATCAACGACATTGACTAGACCGTGAGCTTTGCTTTTGTACGTCTTTGTAAGGTTTTTTGTTTCTATGGCGGCGGCCAAGGGTCGCGCACCTCCCGTTTATGATTTCGACCACAAGGATACCCGCACTTCGCTCTCAAAGGAGAATTCATACAAACTCCTCGCCGAAACTGGTATCGATTTGGTACCCCATAGGACAATACAGTGAAAAGAAAAGTTCCCATCCTAGCGTGATAAGTCAAACTATGGAGGAATGAGGGCAATCAAGTGAAGGCAGATATCGTGGTAATCGGTGCCGGAGCCGCTGGAATATTTGCTTCTTGGCGAGCCGCATCGTTGGGCTCCAAAGTCGTCCTTCTTGAAAAAACGCCTCGGATTGGAACTAAAATTCTCATCTCCGGGGGCGGTAAATGCAATATTTGCCACGATGGACCTATTGAGTCAGTCCTCAAAGCATTCAGACCCAAAGAAGCAAAATTCATCCGTCCCTCAGTCTACAAATTTCAAAATCATGAAATTGTCAAACTTCTTACTGACCGAGGGTTGCGGGTGTACACCCGACCAGACGGAAGAATCTTCCCCGTTGACCAAACAGCAAAAGATGTAGTCGGAATTCTCCATTCTATGCTTCGTGAGGCAGGCGTAAAAATCTATCTCAACTCACCAGTTCAAGAAATAGTAACCAGTGGCAGTCAAGTGGTTGCGGTCAAAACTAAGCTGGGCGAAAAACACAAGCCTAATCACAAATCAGCTCAATCAATCACACATAAAGTACAGTACGGAGCTAAGGGACTTCTGACCGCTGTTCTTTCTGATGATTCAGACTCAGAAAACTACGAAGGTTTAGGAAATCAAACGATTGAATGCAACCAAGTAATTGTATGTTCCGGAGGTTCAAGCTATCCCAATTCAGGCACCACCGGAGACGGATGGGCGTGGATGAAATCAATCGGGCATAGCGTGGAATGGATTCACGCAGCTCTTGCTCCTATCTATCTTGAAATTGATCCATACGACCCCGCATTATCCGGAGTCGCTCTTCGAAACATCATACTCAAAGCAAAATCGGGTTCAAAGGAAATCGCCAGATGGCAAAATGACATGCTCTTCACTCACCAAGGAGTCTCGGGCCCCACAGTTCTAGGAGTCAGTCGAATAGTGGCAGAATCTATGGCAACATTACCAATCAGACTCGAAGCCGACCTAGTTCCTGAACTCAATCATGAAGCTCTGCAAACCCTCTTCCTAGGCGAAAATCCAAAAAAACTGGTGGCTACCGTCATCGAAGCATGGGTCCCAGAACGATTCGCCGCAAAGCTACTCACTCTTGTTCAAATCTCACCCGAAACGACAATTGGAAAACTCGATAAAAAATCTAGAAATCGACTCATCGACACTCTCAAACTTTGTCCAATAGGGACTGTTCGCCATGTATCTCTTGAAAAAGGAGAAGTGGTCGCTGGTGGTGTGTCACTTGATGAAGTAGACGCACAGACCATGGAGTCAAAAATAGTAAGTGGACTCTACTTGTGCGGAGAAATCCTTGACATTGCTGGTCCAGTCGGTGGATACAATCTCCAATCGGCTTTCTCAACTGGTTTTGTGGCTGGAGATACTGCCGCGAAAAAAGTCCTTTCTCGGGCTTAACTTTGTCCGGGAATGTTTCTTGACCCGATTAAAGATGTTAAGGTGCTAGCCAGGTTGCAGAATCAGGCGTATACTTGGCCCTCCAAGCGCCTTCAAACTCCAACTTCAGTACTTCAATCTGACTCACGCGAGTGCGCACAACACAAAAATTTTGGTAACCAGGTACAGACTCTTCTTCAATGGGTTCCCGATCACGAAGCAACTCTGGAATATTTGAAGTGGCCTCCGAAACCTCAAAAGAGGGTGCCAATGGTGCCAGATAACAACGCCTTGAGAGTAGTTGCATGTCGTTCCAGATGCTTTCCGCGAGTTCATTTTGATAATGAACTCGAGAGTATCCCCACACGCGGACTTGTAACTTGTGCGGAAACGAATAGAACAACCACGTGACAGGTGCATCATTTTTCGATTGGAGGGCTTTCGGAGATCGAATGTCAGCGTTAAACCCTAACTCCCATCCTCCTTCTTCAAGTTCAGAAGCATGCCGCAAAGTAACCGTCCTAGATTCAGGTCCAAAGGCAGATAAAGTTGCATAGGTTGCAGTGTGAAACGGATGTTTTCTCTGCTTACTCGCAGTAACCACTTCCTTCCAACCAACACTTAAAAGTTCTTCTAATTCCATGCCGAAATTGTTTAGGCCTCGCCGGTCAACACCGCTTTACCGATGATAAGTACTTCACCATCGGTATGACGCACCTCTGAAAATTCAACCGGTACAGGGAATATATCCGCTGTTACTATGGGATTAAGTTCTGTTAACTTTGTCGCAACCAAGTTTTTTAATCCGGCACCCATCGCCTCTGCAGAAATCAAATCAACAGAAAGAGCATCCTCTGAATCCATCTTGAGTACGGCCAATGCTTTTGCAGGAATAGGAACAATCACCGTTTTAATCGCATTCATTTCGATACCCTGTTCGGTCACTGTCACCTGAAATGTATGGAGTCCCGCGGGGCTTAACTCTTCAAGAAACACTTCAATAGACTTAGCTCGCACCTTCGCAATGAATTCAAACTCACCTTTGCTCAAATGCAGTTGACCTGAGTTAACAAAAACCGGACCACCGTGAATTTTCACTTCATCAATCAAAAGTCCGACGGGGCTCATAAAGTGTGTGAGCGTCGTTTCGATTTTTCCCACACTGATAGAGCGATTCATGATGTACAAGTAGGGTACCGCAGTAGAATAAGACATCAATGATGATTTCGCTTGCAACCCTTTTGATCGCTTCTAGCCTGGCGAAAGATACAGTTCCAACCGAAGGGCTACCAACTATCCCACGAGAGTTTCGTGCCGCATGGGTGGCAACTGTTGACAACATTGACTGGCCAAGCCGCCGTGATCTTACAACCGCTCAACAGCAAGAAGAACTTCGTGCTATCTTCCTCAAAGCAAGAGAAATGCGACTCAACGCCATCGTGTTTCAAGTGCGTCCCTCAGCCGATGCACTGTATAAATCAAAGCTCGAGCCATGGTCGGAGTACCTCACGGGTGCGCAAGGGAAAGCACCGAACCCAGAGTGGGACCCTCTCCAGTTTGCCGTTG
>JAPLCS010000015.1 GCA_026392145.1 Fimbriimonadales bacterium
GACCCGTTCGCTTCTCATCTTCTTGGTGGGTTCGGGAGTTGGAGAGGACCCTCGATGGTTTGCGGTGGATCGAGACTGGTTCGGTAAGTTCCTTGAGGGCGGACGCATTTTGGAAGTCCTTCAGAAGACGAAGAAGTGGTTCTTGATTTCTGCGGCGACGGTTGTTTTTGGAATGGTTTTCTGGCCTTTGGGTGGTTTCAAGTTAAACGTTGAACTCCAGGGTGGGTCGGAAGCTCAGTTCTTGCTGAAGACGGACAAGTCGAGTGCGGAGATTTCGGAGAGCCTTGAGAAGAATGGCATGAAGGGGTCGACGGTTAAGTTCGGTGACTCTGGTTCGAGCCAAAAGCTCGCGATTATTTCGGTTCCTGAGGATGCATTTAAGGGTGAGAAGGATACGACGGCTCGCACTCAGATGATTCAGAAAGCGGGTGGGATTGAGGATGCAACTTCGGCGGGTACGACCACGGTTGGGGCGACTTTGCAAAAGGAAGTTCAGATTGGCGCGTTGCAGGGTGTCTTGCTCTCGATTCTGTTGATTATTGCTTTCTTGGCGTTCCGGTTCGGATTCTCGGTCGGTGGATTTAGAGCGGGTCTGAAGTTTGGTATTTCTGCGATTGGCGCGTTGCTTCACGATATTTTGGTGGTCATCTTTATGGCCGCGTTCTTTGGTTATCTGTTCAAGTGGGATATTAGCTCGCTGTTCTTGACCGCGATGTTGACGATCATTGGATTCTCGGTTCACGATACGATTGTTATCTTTGACCGGATCCGTGAGAACCTCCGACACCCTGAAGCGGGTGAGGACCTTCAGCACTTGATGAACAAGTCGATTACTCAGTCGTTCTCTCGGTCGTTGAACACTTCGGGAACGGTTATTGTAACGTTGTTGATTTTGACGTTCTTTGGTACGGCTACACCGGACTTGAAGTTCTTTGTGGTTACGATGTTAATCGGTATTGCTTCAGGGACTTATTCCTCAATTTATAATGCCTCTCCGATTCTTTACCTTTGGGATAAGGGAGTCGTTAAGAAGCATGGTGAGAAGGCGGGATTGGTTGGTTTGGCCCGGCAGGAGAATGCTCGGTTGGCTCAGTATCAGTCGGGTGCTCAGGCTGCACCGCGAGCTACTTCGAATGTAAGTACGGAGGGTCGAAGCTATGGACAGGTTCGACGACGTGCTAAGGATAACGTTCGGGACAGTTGGAAAGAAATTGACTAATTTGCACTAATTGCGAGATTTCTGGCGTCATAAATACGGGGCAGTTACGAAACAGTAACTGTCTCGTTTCTTTTTAATTGAGTAATAATAGAGCAAAAGGATTTATGTGAAAGATGGGCACGATGCTAGACATTCGCGGAATTATTGAACAGAGTTATTTCACCAAGGGCTTTTCGCCTGAGTTTGTGGACGCGGTGGCTGGTATTTCTGCGGTGAAGGATTATCCGGAAGGTTCACATGTAATTGACGCTGATGATGAGACGGCGGACATGTATATTCTTGCCGAAGGCAAATTGAATGTTCTGACTCCTACGGGCGATTTGATTATTGTGCTTCGTCCTCCGATGCCGTTTGGAGAGGTTTCGTTTTTGGACGGTAAGCGGCGATCTTCGACGGTTATTGCCGATGAAGATTCAAAGGTAATTTTTATTCCTGAGAATGCTTTTCGGGAGTTGCTGAAGCAGTATCCAGATATGGCGGTTCAGGCGCTCACGAATTTGGGAGTGTTGTTGTGTTGCCGATTGAGAAATGCGAATCAGAAGATTGCGGCGTTGAATGCGATTGAAGAGTTCAGCGTTTGAGCCTTGTTCTGCATCTCTTGAATGACCTTATTTAGGCTGTTCGTTTGACTTGTTGCTTGGAGCGATACATTGCTAGGTCGGCCTCGTGGATGGCTGACTCTTGGGTGTGGTTTCCTCGTAGGGCGACTGTTCCGTAGCTACAAGATATTCCGATGGTTAATCCGTTATGCATGAACGGCCTGCGGGTAAAGAGGTTATTTATCCGATCGAGCTTGGCGTGCAGTTGTACTTCGCCGCCTTTGTAGATGACGGTGAATTCGTCTCCACTGAGACGGTACGCGGAGGTGCCTGAACTTGCGAAGGTTTCGCTCAGTTTGCCCGAGAAGGCGACTAGGGCGGCGTCTCCTGCTAGGTGGCCGGCTCGGTCGTTGATTTGTTTGAAGTTGTTGAGGTCGATGATGGCAAGGCAGTAGTGGTCGCCTTGTTCGGCGCTTGAAATCGCGGTGCTGAGGGCAAGTTCAAAAGCGGGA
>JAPLCS010000318.1 GCA_026392145.1 Fimbriimonadales bacterium
TGAAACCATGTTCTTGGTGTGGCTGCCAAATACGAAAGTAAAAATCTCCTCGGGACGTCAACTGTTTGGCAACGCCACCTTTTGGCTGCTGTTCGAAAACGGCTTTGATGCAATGTCAGTGTTAGATGACAACGGCGACAACTGGCTGAAAGGGAAGGAACTCCAAAACCTGGCGGTTTGGCAAGATTTGAACCAGGACGGAACCTCAAGCCCGAACGAAATAAAGTCCATCGCTTCGCTAGGAATAGTGGGCTTCGCCACCGAATGGAAAAAGCGGCTCGGAGAGTCTTATGCCAACGAAGGTGGAATCCTCTTGCAAGACGGGCAAACTCTGCCCCTGTTTGACTGGGTAACTCGCACCACCGAGTAGTCGATTCAACTGAATAGCCGGTTATACGGCTCGGCGCTTGGCTGAAATGAGCTCGGTGTTCATGCCCGCCCAGTGCAGCATGCCGCCAAATCGACCGTGCTCCATCTTAATGCACTTATCAAGGACTACATTGAGTCCATGGGCTTGTGCCAAGTCAGCACCTTCAAAATTCACTATTTTGAGCTGGGTCCAAATGGCTTTGGCTCCGTTTTTGATTGATTGCTCAACAATCTCTGGAATTTCGTGAGGAGGACGGAAGATGTCCACCAAGTCCACTGGAAACGGAATATCCGCTACGGATGGGTAACACTTTTCTCCCAAAATTTCAGACGCCTTAGGATGCACGGGAACGATGGTGAAACCCTCATCTTGCAGGTAACTCGCCACCATATTGCTTGCTTTGGTGCTTTCAGTCGATAGCCCAACAATAGCAATCGTTTTGGAGGATTTCAAAATATCCTGAACCGTTTGGATGTTCTGATACTTTTCCCGCTGCTCAGGAGTGAGCTTCGAGTTCAACCGAATGTCGCAAGTCAGATTAGCCATTGTGTTTCAGTTACCGTTTCCCATTTACTGTGTTTGAAGGAGGAAGTGTTTATGAGGGGGTTACCTCAATGAAGTATAACCTACGCTAATTCCAGAGCCTTATCCAGGTCCCAAAGCAGATCGTCGGTAGTTTCCAATCCGATGCTCAATCGAATCATTCCAGGCGTGATTCGGCCAGCAATCAACTCCTCGTCGGACATCTGCTGATGAGTAGTCGAAGCCGGATGAATCACCAAACTCTTGGCATCTCCCACGTTCGCAAGATGCGAAAAGAGTTCAAGCCCCTCGATAAAGTTCTTTCCAGATTCCCGAACATTCGGCAAAGTATCCGACAGTTCAAACGACATCACCGCTCCAGCTCCCTTCGGCAAGTACTTCTTAGCTCGATCATGGTGCGGATGCGACTCCAGCCCCGCATAATGCACCTTCTGAACTTTCGGATGCTGTTCAAGGAACGTGGCAACTGCTAAAGCGTTCGCGACGTGCCTGTCCATGCGGACAGAAAGGGTCTCCAGCCCTTGGATCAGGTTAAAGGAATTGGTAGGCGATATGCAGGCGCCAGTGTCACGAATGGTTTCGGCACGAAGTTTAGTGAGAAACGCATAGTGACCAAAGGTGTCGAAGAACCTCATACCGTGGTAACTCGGAGATGGATCTGCGATGGTGGGGAATCCTGAAAAATCGAAGTCACCCGAATCAACAACGATACCGCCAATGCTAGTACCATGCCCACCGATGAACTTTGTGGCTGAGTGAGTGACAATCGTGGCACCCCACTCAATCGGTCGGCAGAGGTACGGCGTGGCAAACGTGCTATCCACCACTAGCGGAATCGTATGATATTTCGAAATCTTTCCAAGCGCGGAAAGGTCCGGAATTGAGTTGATGGGATTTCCTATAGTCTCAACAAACAGCGCTCGTGTGTTTTTCTGAATGGCGGGTTCCCATTCATCGGTATTGCCCGGGTCAACAAAAGTGACCTCAATTCCCAATTTCTTAAAGGTGTGAGCAAGCATCGTCATGCTTCCCCCGTACAATTGATTCGACGCAACAATGTGATCTCCTGGTGAACACAGGGTCATAAATGTGCCAAATTCAGCGGCCATGCCGCTCGCCACCGCCACCGCTCCCGTGCCACCTTCAAGCGAGGCCACCCTCTCTTCAAGCACGGCAGTCGTTGGATTACTTATACGGCTGTAAATGTTCCCGTACTGCTTGAGTTCAAACAAGTGGGCAGCCTCATCCGCACTTTTGAATACATAAGACGTAGTTTGGTACAGTGGCACGGCACGAGATCCCACAAAAGGATCCGGTATCTGCCCCGCATGGAGCATTCTCGTTTCAAAGCCAAATTGTCTCGACATAGGTTCAGTATTGCAGTTTTAGATGGATGAGACGTGCATAAACAAGTCTTTCCTAATAACGTGAGGGCGCCCAAGTTCTTTGAACACCAAAGATGAGTGAGCGAATAAATTTCTAATAACGGATGAACTCTCGAATTTCCTCGGACACACAGATTTCATCAACATCCGAACCCGTTCCCGGTCGTTGTGGTCGGTCACGGTCGTGATTCACAATGCACAAAAATCCAAGATAGTCGTCTCGATCAGCCTTGAACTGGTGCCACGTAAGCGGCGGAATGTGAACAATATCTTGGCAACCAATTTCCGTGATTTGGTCACCTACCATCACCGTTCCCTTCCCACGAATAATCATGACCGCGTGCTGATGGACATGCTTTTCCAAGGTTGAGTGACCCCCAGGTCCGACGTCAAAGTATCTGAACTCAACGGGTAAATCGCCGTCGCCACAAAACAACACTTGGCGAGTAATGCTCTTGAAGTGATTGCCGTCTTCTTTGTACGGAAGGACGTCCACGTTGTCCCATTTGAAGTCTCCAGAGTGCTTGGTAATCATGGTGGTTAATGGCACTGCGCAAGATACGGCGAGTAGCTACATGCCACTTTATTCTACGCACGACCAACCAAAGGATACTTCAATCCCCTCCTGGGAAAGGATTGAAGTGGTGCGTGTTAATAGGCCTCAACTACTGAGTAAAGGTGAATCGTGGCTTGGAGTGCTTGATTCTTAGTTGATTCGTTTGTCCACTACTCAATCGAGCCGGAACCACCGATCGATAAAGCATTTTGACCGAGCGGGTTGAAGCATCGACATAGCGTCCAAGGTTCGCATTGACATTGAAGTCAAACGTTGCGTTTTGACCAGGCAAGACACCGCGTGTTCCCAGCATCTCATAGGCGTTTGTATTCTTGTTCCAAATGTACGCCATGACAGAAACCGGAAGTGTGCCCGGCGCGTCGGCAGTGCACGTAGCATTAAATGAAGTAAGCACACCCTTCGCTGCAGTTGGGTAAGTATAAGTGACAGTAGTTGCTGCCACCGCTCCAACTCCCACGACAGGCCGACTTGAAATGTCGTAACTGTTGAACAGATTAGAATCTTTGACGTCTTGGACCGAACCTCCCACAAAGTTTCCTGTGTGCACTCCTACGCTACTAACCTCTCCACCTAAGGAGTTGGAAGCAATGGCAGCGGTCACCGACTTGAAAACATTAATCCGTCCAAAGCCGAAAATTGAGCTGGAACCAATCGAATCACAGCTGCTGAAAAAGATATTCCTCACATCGTCCGGAGAAAGCCCGGTGTTTACGGACCAAGTGAGGGCAAGTCCACCATTGGCAACAGGGGTCGCCATCGAAGTCCCGCTAGCTGGGCCATAACCACCATCACGAGTAGTGCTGAGAATATTCACCCCTGGAGCAAACAAGGTGACTCCACGTCCATAAGCCGAAAATCCCGCCTTCGTGTCTCCAGGCGCGGATGCACCGACAACAATCGTGTCAGCGTGTCGGAAACCTGAAAGATCTCGGTTGTCGTTCCCCGCTGCATACAAGAACAGAGAACCCTTGCTCTTGATGTAGGTACCAGTGGTACCCACTTCGGGGAAGTCCACTCCTGAATAGCTGGCGCTAATAGTTTTCGCACCGTTGTCCGCCGCCCATCGTGCCCCGCCAAGAATGGCATCGAAGCTCGCTCCACCACCTGGAGAATTACTGCAACGAACGTGCATGACTCTAAAGTTCCAGCCAACTCCGCTAACACCAATCGTGTTGTTGCCTTCAGCCGAACCGCAACCAGAAACGTGCGTGCCGTGACCGTTAATGTCGTTTATGTCACCGCCCTGCGCCTCAGTCTTGCCATCTTCGGAGTTGTATCCAGGTACCAAAAGATTCTTCAGGTCGACGTGTGACTTCAAAATGCCAGTATCGACAAACGCAGTAGTGAAACTACTCGAACCAGTCCAAAGACTCCATGCTTGAGGAGCTTTGATGACCGGGTGGTGCCACTGCTGTCCAAAAAGTAAATCATTTGGATTGCCAACCGGGAAGCATCGCCAGTTCGGAGTGACATATTCATAGGAACCTGTATTCATCAACTCGTTGGCATAAAGATTTTCGTTGGATCCTGCAGGAACTCGCACAACATACTCATCCACTTCGGGGTAGTAGCGTCTCGTCCTTCCCGCAAGGCGAGTGCGTGCGCTTGTGTCTGCGGTCCGAATCTGGGAAACCGTCCATCCTCTTTGCACCAAAGCCGATGTTTGGAGAGGACGAACAATAAGCTCGCCGGTGAACTCAAGCACCCCTGGTTTGGGTGTGAATTTCACTTGAGCAAAGGAAGTAGCGGCAAGACCGAATACCACCGACAGGACTGCAGTTTTGATAAGTTTCATAACCAGTCTCGCCATTATAATCCAACCAAGTTGAACTCGTACATATCAGTGACTGAATTGAGTGAAAAGTCACAGTGAACTTGCAACAATTCAGAGCAGGTCAAGCCAGACCTGCTCCCCCAATGAGTCCCCTCGGAATATGAATGTCCATCCTAACTAAGGAAAAATTCCCGAAGGACAACCAGCACGCTGACATTGTAAGTTGACAACTACCTCTGGTAACGCTGAATACCATGTGCCCAGAAATTCACTTCAACTACTTTTTTCACCCATCGTCATCCAACAATCAGGTGCCCATCAAAATCAAAATCTAAAAGAAAATTGAACTTAACGTGCCCAAAGTGCCCATCTCCCAGCATCAGGTAAATTGGGCACTCACAACAAGCCGCATGCGTGAGCGAAGTAAGTAGGGGGACCAGATTTCGCAGTATCAATCTGCAAGTCGCCAAGCAAATTCGACCACTAAGAAACGAGTTTAGTAGAGAATAGCGTGACGATCAGGCCAACAAAGCTACTTCACGTCAATAAATAGCTGTGCCGTCACTTGGTTTGTGATTAATCGATGTGCGGCTCCCCAACTCGGACAAAAAAACAACAAAACGAGTGATGGGAAAAAGTAAAAAAAATCAAAGTAGGGTGGTACTAAACCCTACTTGATTTGAAAACTGGAGCCTCTGACGAGAATCGAACCCGTGACCTCTTCTTTACCAAAGAAGTGCTCTACCTCTGAGCTACAGAGGCTCTTGAAGACGAAAGTATACCGAATGAAATGTGGCACGAAATATGGAGGCATAAAACTCTCCGCATTTTTGGACCCTATCAAAGCCGGCTTCCGGATGAGAATGCCTCCCGAGCTTACGATTATTCCTTACGAAGAATAAAGTAATGGATTGATTTCGCTTGCGGCAGCATCTCCGGCCTTCAGACCAGGGAACCATGTTTTCAGGTCATTTTCGCGCTGGGGACTGTCCGGCTCGGTAATGATTGCACCATCTTCAAGATAGATAATCGTCATTACCTCGCGAGTCGTGCTACTCGAAGCATTCCCTGGTGCCCCGTGAATACACCAACCATTGTGGAAAGTCACATCGCCTGCTTTCATATCACCAGCGGAGATGATGGGATACCCTCTCTCTTTCACCAAGTTGTCCAACATCACTTCCGAGTCATCCGAAATGTTCATCGGACCAAGGTAACCAAGCTCCTGGGAACCCTTTGCAAATTTAAGCGTTCCCATCTCCTCGGTGGCATCTACGAGTGGCATCCACAAAGTCACGCATTTCACACCATCAAGCGGCCAGTACTGCTGATCCTGGTGCCAAGGCGTCGGACCTCCGCCCGGTTCCTTATAAAGTGCCTGGTCATGATAAAGTCGAACTCCCGTAACTCCCATGAGTTCAGCGGCAACTTTTGCAAATCGTTGGGCGAAGGTGAACTTTCGGACGGCCTCGCTGTGAACCCAC
This sequence comes from Fimbriimonadales bacterium, assembly GCA_026392145.1. GTDB lineage: Bacteria > Armatimonadota > Fimbriimonadia > Fimbriimonadales > Fimbriimonadaceae > Fimbriimonas. The sequence goes on from JAPLCS010000318.1 coordinate 6,134, forward strand.
AAATTGATGTTTTGTATGAAAGCCTTGCCATAGGTGTCTCTTTCCTCAATAGGCTTGTATGTTTTGGCAAATGCTTCTGTGGGTTCAGTAATCGCAGGTCGGTACGCAGCGACTTCTTCTTGGGTCGCAAGTTGTCGAAGCAGAACAAACCCATTGGATTGATAGTCAGCAATGTCTTGGGGGTCGAGTGCGTACTCAGTTGAAAGATCAGGCAAGTGGTCCATGCTTCTAACTATAGAAGGTGACGGTGGGATGCGTGAATGGATACTTTGGTAAAAAATATGTCCATTTTGGTACATATTTCCCAATTGATGCCTATAATTCACTAGGCCTAATTTATGTCAGGAATGGGAGATTTACACCGTCATCACCGGATTATTCCAGCCCCAATTGAGACTCCCATGGGGTCTATTTTGGTGGCAGGAGTGCATCTGTTTGGGCACGGAGTCAATACAACCGGCAAACTCCGAACCTACCCTGGCGGAGCTCTGGTACTTGTAACCCGTGGAGAGGGCATTTACAAAGATGCGTCGGGAAAGCGTTCACCCTTAAAACGAGGTGATGCGATTCTTGTCTTTCCAGGCAATCCCCATTGGTACGGACCTCAAAAGAATCAGATCTTTGATGAAATCTACGTGGCGTTCGAGGGACCATTGTTCGAAAGCTGGTTTTCCTCGGGGGTCATGGACCCCACCCAACCGATTCGTCACCTCGGAGAGAAAATTGATGACGCCGCCTCGTGGCTCCTGCTATGGATTGAGAAGTTTGCCGAAACCAAGGAGCTCTCAAAGCAAATTAGAGCACTAACTGGCCTCGTGAGTTTCTTTGCCGAGGTTTCAGTGCTCGACGGCATGGAATCGAAAGGAGCCGATAATTGGTTAAATCAAGCCAAAAGTGCACTCACTCACGACTTAAAAGGCGATATTGATCTGCAAGAAGTTGCGCAGCGTATGGACATGGGATATGAAGCGTTCCGCAAAAAGTTCCAAGCCCGTGCTGGAGTCGCTCCCTTGAAATACCGCAACGATAAAAAAATCGAAGCCGCCAAGCACCTCTTTCAATATTCACCCCAGATAGGAAACCGAGAAGTTGCCGAAGCACTCGGCTTTAGCGACGAATTCCACTTCAGCAAACGGTTCCGAACCAGCACCGGTGAAAGTCCGCACAGCTATCGTAAACGGCTCAGCAACGAATCAGCCTAAAATGGCAACGCGGTTGAATACTTAGTGGTGCCAAGCACAAACGAAGTATTCAGCTTGGCAATGCCGCGAATCTTCGTGATTTTTTCCCGCACTAGCACCTCATAGTGCCTCATATCTCTGACTTGGACCTTGAGCATAAAATCATAGTCGCCGGTAATGTTGTAAACCTCTGTCACCTCAGGAATTTCCAGGACGGCTTTCCTAAATCGCTCGATGGGTTGACTCTCGTGCATTGCCAACGATACATTCACAAATGCGGTCAATTTCTTTCCGAGCTTCTCTGCATCCAATAAAGCCACGTAGCTCTTGATCAGGCCAGCTCCCTCAAGTGCACGAACACGTTGAAGCACCGATGGAGCGCTCAGACCGACTTTCTTGGCTAAATCTGCGTTCGTAATTCTTCCATCCGATTGAAGAATCTTGAGCAATTGAGTATCAATATCATCAATATTTAGTTTCATAAAATTATTATCACACGGGGTAGTTAATTTGAACCTGATTGAAAAATTTTATTAGGAAAAGTCTCTGTAAAATGACAAAAAGTTTTTCAATGAGTGACTTGTGAGCGAAGGGAATTTGGACTCAAATTCGTAAACTGACTCTGTGAATCGAAAGTTCAGTGTTTTGATGATTCTCGGCGCTTTGTCGGGATCCGCATTTGGTGCAGATGCGACGTTCGAAAAAAACTATCGAACCCTGGATAGGTTGATTTATCAATTGGACTTGGTTGGAATCCAACAATTTTGGCAAAGGAATACAGACTCAACTTTTCAAGCCCAGGTTGGTGGAAGAACATACACGGCTGAAGCTTTTATGTCGACGATGATTTCACAGTTAAAAACCGTTCGGAAAGTAGATGGCTCCAAGTCACAAATCATGAAGCAATCCGTTTCAGGTAACCGGGTGGTGCTAGAAGTACTTTCGGTTCAATCGATGCGGATGCCTCACCTCAATAATCCCAAAAAGATAAGCAATTGGAGGTTTCGATCCACCACTCAAGACA
>JAPLCS010000219.1 GCA_026392145.1 Fimbriimonadales bacterium
CCACAATCGGTAGACATGAGGCACTTTTTTTGTAGATGATTACGCACATTTTTTATGCATCGTTTTCCACAGGTTATCCGTCACATCAAACCAGCAATTTTCCGGTAGGTTCAAAGTGCCCCACACTACCCCTGTGCAGCCCCCTAAACAGCCGTTCCGAACCCCAAAAATAGCGGGATAAACTCCCCCGACCCCACAAAAAAACACACTTAGTGTGATTTTTTGTTGTATTCAAAATTTCCGCAACCGCCCTTTCCGTCCGGTCGCACATGAGTTCCCACATGGTCCGAATAGCCACGGTACGCATAAGGATCAACTCCAGCAATCAATTTCACGTTACGATTGTCCAAAGTCGCAAAATTTCCGCTCTGAGCATTCACGCCGTCATACCAAGGTAAAAGCGACTCAGCACTCATGTAATGGTTCACCAACGACCGACGAAACCCACTCTGAGCATAGTTCGGCAGCGAACGATGAAGCAAATAGCCATTAAAAAACACAATCGAACCCGCCTTAACTTCCACCGGCACCGCATCGTCATTCGACCAAGGAAAACGGGTCGCCTCGTGCGAACAATCAAACCGGTCGTCACCATGCCACTCCTGGAAATACATCACCCCACGGCGATGAGAACCAGGAATCACCCACAAACAACCGTTCTCCACCGTCGCATCATCCATCGCAATCCAGCCACCCACCAGCGATCGATCTCGAGTCGGAATATAAACCTCATCCTGGTGCCACGCCTGACCGGGTTTCCCCGACGCCTTGATAAAAAGCATCGATTGCATACACTTCACGTTCGGACTCACCACCTCCGTCAAAACATCAACAAACGCCTGATGCCCCAAACATCCATCAATCAGCGGACTAATAATGTGCGGAAAATGGATGCAAAGCACCTGCCTCAATACCTCCTCATCACTCTCATCCCCACGCAGTTCGGGCATCCCCCCAACCTTCCCCCGCTCTCCTCGGCAAATCGCCAACGCTTCGTCACGAAGTTGATCAATTTCTGACACCGAAAACCCATTCTCAATGACCAAATAGCCATTCTCTCGGTAAAAAACCGACGCCTCTTCGGTCATCGGCAACTCGAAGTAACCCGCAGGCCTCCAACCTATCCCAAACTCATCCAGTTCTGAACTACCCGCCAACAAGTCCCAGGAACGCCAAGCCGGCAACTCACGCCTCTCAGCAAGCGCATTCATCGAATCAGAAGTAAAGCAAGGTCCCCCATCATCGAGAGTTTCATCACCAACATAACCTGCCTCCGAATCGTGAGCTTCTAAATCCATCATGACTATTCTCCCATCATATCCCTACCCAACATATCCCCACCCAACATATCCCCTCTCGAAATATGTAAAGTCAAGCAACGTACATTCCGCCGTACTTTGCCTTCCAGGCACAATGGAAGAACAGCCACGTTCCAAATGGACCAGTTCATGTTGAGTAGGTCAACAGTTGAGTACGTCAACAGATGAGTAGGATCAACGGAATGGTAAAGTGAATCAAAAGGATCTATTGATCCCTACCATGTGCACGTAAACTGGAGTATCAAGATGAATCAAACGTCGTTCTATGAAGCAAAACTTAAATATGAAATCGATTCCTGGGATTTGAGTGAAGCAATAAAGAATAACGAAGAAATTATCGTCATTGACGCGAGGGGTGTCGATGCGTTTAACTCAGAGCATATTCCAAACGCTATAAGCTTTCCTCACAGAACCATGTCACTAGAAACAACTTCACATTTAGATAAGTCTAAATTATATGTAACGTATTGTGATGGCATTGGCTGTAATGCTTCCACGAAAGGAGCACTAAAACTTTCTGCGTTGGGTTTCAATGTAAAAGAGCTTATCGGTGGTCTTGACTGGTGGTGTCGAGACGGGTACGAGACAAAAGGTGAAAATGCAAAGGCAGGAATGCCGGTAGTTTGCGGCTGTTAACAATGAGTAACAAGCCGATGCATTGGCAAGGTTCAAGGAAAACTCGGGGTGGCACTGTCAAGCGACCAAACACCAAATCCTTCCAACCGTCCTCAATCTAGCTTGTCAGTGAACAACTTTCCGACCATGCTCCTAACTCCTTATCCATCATTATCTCTCACCCCATCCAACAAAACAGCTCGAGTGCAAACTTGTTCTTCATCAGCTTTTTCCCTTAGCTTGAGAATAAAGGCCTGTAAAAAGTAAACCAGTTTTTGTGAAGCATATTGGGTAAATATTCGCATCTCTTTTGTTCAAGCTCCTCTGGGCTTTTGGCTACTCTAAGCCTGCTGAAAAAGCTAACCTTTTATTAACTTTCTATTCACTTTCACATATAAAATACTTCTCTCAAGAAAGGTCAGGTAAGATACTTCATAATGAGATAAAGAAAAACGTCACTGTTCACTCGTGATATATTGTTACCAGTTGCGACAATCGCAATCTTTGTATGTTCATTTGCATTAGAATGGGAGCTACAGTACGCTCGAAAGCTAATCTCTTCAATAACTGGTCCAAAACAAGATGGTTGCTCGGCACCTGTGGGTCAAACTCTAAAGTAAAAAAGAAAGATTGATATGAAGTTTTCAGAAAAGCATAAGCACGACAATAATATCTCTGGGCTGACTTTGGTTGAAATACTTGTAGTAATAGCAATTATTTCCATACTCTCTGGTGTATTTTTTGTCACAACACGAAATGCACGAGAGTCCGCAAAACAAGTAGCTTGTGTTTCACAACTATCACAAATCTACAAAGGGCTGCTCCTTTATTCGTCGGATTATGACGAAGGGAACCTATACCCTGAACTTCACGGTCTGTCATACATCGGCAAGCCTGGTTACAAATTTTATCCCTATATTGATCCAACTCTGTTGATATGCCCTACTGTTCCTGGTGCGTACAGGCCAAAACATCAAGGCTCAACATATGCTTCTGGCCTATTCTTTCCACCGGTTACATCAGATGGAAAAATTTCACCTGTCCGAGAAGTTATGATACAGTCGGAAAAGCTTCTCAAAGGCAAACTCATCGTTATGGAATGCACCGCGCACGATGAATTCTTCTTTGCTCCGAGCGAAAAAGACATTGACCCCGCTGTGGCAGCGCCGTACAAGTGTCTCTTACATGCTGACGGTTCCACGACAAAAGGACGAACAAAAGGTCCACGCGATTTTCCGCTTACTCAGGGTAAGTAAACAATGAAATACACAACAAAACTCATTTCTTCATGTGCGCTAGCAGCTACTTTTGGCACACTCCTCAGCATCGCAGGAACCTCTTTCGGAATGGACGGAAAAGGCTGCAATCAAGGATTTCAAATCGCCTGCTCACCTGAACTCTGTTACATAACGCTCGGTCCCTTATTCAACTGCTGTAGCACTACTCCGGCAGGTTATTGCGATCGAATGTGTCGGACTGCACAATGTTTTGGTGGACCTGACTGCAACTACTCGGGTGTTAACTATGCTGCGGGTTCCATAATGTCGGGGACCTGCAACGGACAACAATGCGAGTAGGTTCAAGAAATTATCGAATCATCCAGTGGATAGTAGCCTTTGGAGTGTTAGTCTCCGTTAGCTTGTACTTCTGGACCACGACGTGCGATTCGATGTCCAAATCGCCAGTGGATGCCCTCGATCATATGGTTACTGAATATGAAAACGGACGATATAAAACGGCATTCGATAGATTCCGCTCGAAGTCCAAAACATCAAAGATTAACCCAGCTCAACTTGGAAGTTTGGTCAAAGAATACTATTCCTTGTTAGGTGTTAGTCCTCGAGTGCAAATGCAACCCATGGAATACAACAATGAGAATCAAACTCGCAAAGACTACAAGATTTTGTACAAAAATTTTCAAACTGAAGATGTAATTTACGTTACGATGTTCAAAACTCAAGAAGGGTATTGGGTGACCGACCTCAGTACTCTAACGACTTTCTTAATCAATTTTCAAGCCAAGTCGAACAGTTTTCAAAGTCGTAGACTACTTGCCAGCGCGATGAGAAAACTCGGAATGAATCGGCTTTATCGTGACGAGGCTCGTTACACAACGCCGGAAAGATTAGATGCTTTCGCCGATGGAAAGATTGATAAAAAACGCTTGTTTACATTCGACGAATCCCAAAATCCACTTTAACGTGAAGTGATGATCTCGTAGTGCCCCTAGCGGCGCGCCATTTGCATGTGCGAGGTAGACAAGTCACTAGCGTAGGCGTACACAGCAGACTAGAGAATAGGACCCTTTCCGAAGAGAGAGTCCTATTCTCTAGTCTGCACTAGTGTTAGATACTTTGAGGATGCTTCCTTAGATTGCAGCGCAGGACCAAGGCGTCCAAATGAGTGGTCCACCATTTCCAGGATATCCTAGAAGGATCATTCCCCAACCCGGAATTGTCCGAACACTAATCTGCGTCGAGAATATCAAGTAGTTCTTTGACTCGCTCGTATGCTTCCTGCTTCATTAAATTTTCGTCGTCCTCGTTATCTGCTTGCCTTGCGAATGCAGTTGGCCCGATGGATTCTGTAGACTCGAACTGCGACCTGAGAAGATCCAGCCCATCGGTCACAAGCTCGCTTGGGAGGACTTCATGGTACTTGGCTGCGATCTCTCCAACTCCACCGGGGAAATTGCGAAGACAGTAGATGATGTCGTAGGCGTCTTTTGACTTCTTGCGGAGTTCTCTGCGATCTAGGGCTACCGCTTTCATCGCGAAGAATGTTGGTATTGAGGCAACCCATACGGGAGTATCATTTTCGCCCGGAAGAGTCACCTGAATCGGATGTTCAAGGGCTACTTCGATGCCCTGAATAATGCTTACGTAGACATCTTCGGTAGAAATCTTTCGCAATCCGTTTGACGTCGGGGTGCCACCTGCTAAC
>JAPLCS010000135.1:0-3444 GCA_026392145.1 Fimbriimonadales bacterium
CCACCAGCCGTCGAAAGCGAACCACCACGCGCCAAAAGCACATTCACCAGCGAGGGTTCCTTGAGCGAGGTCGCAGGATGCGAGGCAAGTCCTCGTGGCTTGTTGATGAGCATTAAGTCCTCATCTTCATAAAGCACCTCAAGGTCCATTGGAAAAGGTGTCAGGTCATGAGACTCCGATTCCGGGATATCCGGGATCGTAATCACATCACCAACCTTCAACTTAAAAGAGGAACGTACAGGCTGCCCATGAACCAACACCATTCCATCGTCAACAAGCTTGGCAAGTTTAGACCGCGAGTGTTCAGGAAGGAGCGTAGCAAGATACTTGTCAATTCTGTCGGCGGATTCGCATAAGTGGTCTGACATTTATCTCTCAAAGTTACAAAAAGGCGTAGCCAAAATTCTGAAACTGCGTATAACTTACCGTATATGTTAAATTTAGCTCTTGCTCTTATTTCCACCTCATGGGCAGCACCAACGTCTGCAATGGCTTTGCAACCGAATCAATCCCAGCTCATTTCATTTCAAAGCAACTTCGAACCCATTGGTAAAGTCGTTGAAAGGATTTCGAGCCAAACCAGCATTCCCATGAGTGCTTTCAGTGGAATCAAGAACTACCCAATCTATATCAATGTAAAAAACGTACCGCTCATGGACTTGCTCACAAAGGTCGCAGACCTAGCAGGTGCACAGTGGGAAAAGAAAGGTGACAACTGGTTCCTAAGCGCCGACCAGAGTCTCAAAAAAGAGCAAGAGCGAGCGGGAGATGCCGACATGATCGCGGCAATCGAAGCAACCATTTCCAAAGAGGTCAAAAAACCAAAAACGGCCACCGAAATCGAACAAGGTATCAAAAAAGCCGGTTCAGACCCAAGCTCAATCATGAATGTAATGGGCGACATGTTCGGCGGAATGTTCGAAGCTGACCAAGCCACCTTTGACTTGCTCAGAATGATTGGTGCCAAAGAGCTGAGTTCCATTGTAGACGGACGCCGAGTAGTTCTCAGCAGCAGTCCCAACTTGATGCAAGTTCAAATGAACGCAAAGGCAATCAATGCAATCCGAGCTCATGTAAAGAAAATGTGCGCCGAGGCCATCGCAGAGAAAGCCAAGAACGAAGCCAAAAAACCGAAAAAAGTTAAAACCCCGGATGGTGATGAATTTGAAATGCCGGACATGGACTTCGGAAGTCTCTTTGGCGGCGGAAACGGTGTAAAAAAACCCGAACTTGGAAACCAAATCGGCATCGTCATGGCATCCTTCCAAGTCACCAACCGCAACACTCTTAACGTTGAAATAGGTGCGTACTCTGACAAAGGCATAGGGATTTACAAGAAAACTGTACAGCTCTCCATCGAAAATCCAGAAGAAAAACGAGACCTCGTCAAAGGCACCACAAACCTCAACATTGCTCAATCAGCAAAAGAGTACGCCCAAGGCTTGATTGACGGTGAAAACATTGATCCGCTTGTATCCATGATGACAAACATGAATGGCAACATGTCCACGATGTTCAAGGACATGTTCTCCGACAAGGAAGCGCAAGACACCCCATCAGCTAAACCGCTTTCAGAGTCAATTCGAACCCAAATGCTTGACCCCATTGCAAATGAACCACTTGCAAAACTCTTGGGTCCAATCCTTGACATCGAAGCTACAAGAGGAAAGAATGTCGTAGCACTCCCCAGCGACGCCGTATTCAAGACCCTCGCTCGTTCCATTGTTGATAGCAACTCAACCCTCGAAGGAGTCTTGGATGCAATCGATAGAACGATCTCACAAGAAGTCACCCAAGACGGCACATGGACAGTGGTCAAATCGTCCTCACCACTAGAACTTCGCTCCGCATTTTGCAACCGGGTTGCCCTCGGCAATCTCCTAAAAAGTGGAAAATCAAAGGGTTATCTTAATCTGGACGACTGCGCAAAATTCGCGGTCGCACAAGACAACGCCCGAGGCTCAGAGGCCCTCGCTCTCCCTCTCACAACGGCAGCCCTTCGAGCCTCAGATCTCGGCTCGGTTGCATCCCTCACCTCGCTAGGATTTGACGCCCTCAAATTCTATGCCTCTATGACAGACTTTCAAAAGCAGTCTCTAAACGCAAAGCGACCAGTGGCACTCGCTTCCCTGCTTCCAGTCCAAAGAGACGTATTGAGCCGAATGGTTTTCAACGGCCCACTGCCTCCAATGGCGCTAGACAACGAAATGGCAAAGGCAATGCAAGAAATGCCCGAAGAAACCGGTGACGATTCCGAAATGGGCGGGATGGCAGCATTTGGAATGGCAATGGCAGGAAGTTTAGGAAACTTGTTTGGAGGTGGAGATTCAAAAATCACCGACGAGCGAACAGCACTCCTACCCAATGGAATTCCCGTGGTAGGCACTCTCTCCATGAGAACATTCAACTCCCAAGCGCTAATGGCAACCAATACAAAAAACGGAACAAGCACCATCACCGTGCCAGAACTCTTGGCCATGGGAGAATCTCAATCCCCCGTTCCTTTCTTCAAAACTACCAAACGGGAATATGACCAGTACAAACTGGCGCGTCAGCAGTCGTTCTTCTTGTCATTCCAGTTCGGAAATACCGCCAGTTATTTCTTCAACCTCTACGATGTCAGCGTTGACCAGTCCAAAACGTACACCAAATCTCAACTCCCACAAAAGATCCAAGACAAGCTAAAACCAATGGACTTCGGAATTCCAAACCAGAGAGGCAACACTCCACCACCAACTTCAACACCGTAAATTACGACCACTCCACTACTCACCACAAGTAGGTGAACAAGCCAAAAGCTTTCTCACCTACTAAATGACCTTCTCGGCACCGATACTTACAAAATGATTTCGATAAAAGTTCTTCCCATCATGTTGCTGACTCTCGTCGCGACTCCCCAAGACGCCACATACACACTCAAGCAAAAGCCAGTGGCAGGTCACGAGTCCATCCTCAAAATGAAGATGAATCTCGAAAGCAGTGACTTGAATCTAGACATGAAGTCAGAATCACTATACAAAATCACCAAAGTCGAAGACGATGGAAGTTTTGAAATGGAAACAACGGTCCTTGAGGGCACGGTGACCTTGAATGGTGAAGAGAACGTAATCCCGAAAGGCGAACCTGAGAAATCAAAGTACGACAAAGACGGTAATGAAATTAAGAAAGAGGGAGAGGAACAAGACGAAGATCCAATCTCCGAGATGATTAACGTGCTTGCCGAATTTGAACCAAAGAAGGCGGTCAAAATCGGCGACACTTGGGAATTGAAATCCAAATATGGAACCCTTAACGGCAAACTTGAGGGCAAAGAATCCTACGAAAAAATAGACTGTCTCAAAATTACAGTCAGCGGAAAGTTCACCGAGAAGGGTGCCGGCGGAACCGTAGAAGGCACCATCCTTCTCAACAGCAAAGACTTCGACCTGGAGAAGCTCAAATTCA
>JAPLCS010000135.1:3538-3976 GCA_026392145.1 Fimbriimonadales bacterium
ACTTGAGCGAAAGCGTCCTACGAGTTGAACAAAAATGAGTCGAGCGAGGCTACTTGTAGCCTCGCTCACTGTTTCACCTCGTTCTGAGTACGGACTACCGTGGCAGATTTGCTCGAGATTCAATCTCTTCTTTCGTGAATCCTCGTTCCTTCATCCTTTCAGCTTCTGGTTTAGAAGGAGGTGGCGCGAAGTTAGAACCGTCTCCAAGTTTCTCCCCGCAACCCAAAATGGCAGCCGCGAGGATGATCAGTGCCATGGCAATTCTCAGTCGTTCGACCATGACCTTCCCCAGAATGCTCCTAGATTTCTGTTTTGGAAAATAGTGCAGTACTGCGCAGTAGTACCAGCTTCTGTAAGTGCAGGATTAATGCTTGAATATCCTACAAATTTCTCTCTTCCAAAGCGAGCCGCGTGACCGTCGGCGTATCCGCCAATGAG
>JAPLCS010000057.1 GCA_026392145.1 Fimbriimonadales bacterium
AAATCTACACCGAGTTCAGCAGCAATCTTCTTGGCAAGCGGTGAAGCCTTGACACGAGTATCAGAAACAGTGGAAACGACAGTTGTCGAACTGGATGCAGCCGTCACTACATCGGCAACCTCAGGTTGAGACAAAGTAACAGAACTTGAACCGTTACCAGAGCCCCAATCAGATGGTACAGTTTCACCCTCTTTGAGGATCAAAGCAATTGCCTTTCCAACAGGAACTGTTCCCCCGGCCGCAAGCAAAATACCTTTTAAGTACCCAGATGCAGGAGCCTCAAGTTCGAGGGTGGCTTTGTCGGTTTGAATGGATCCAATAACTTGGCCAGACTTAACCTTATCGCCGTCATTCTTGAGCCACTCAAGAAGCGTTCCTTCTTCCATTCCGTCGCCCATTTTGGGCATGATCACTTCGGTCATGTTCGCTACCTAGCTTACCTTCTACGGACAATAATCAGTCCGCTAGATTGTTCTACGAAGTTCTCACCATTGAGCGACGTCGTCAGTTCCATTTTAACCCTTCAATCGCAAGAGCTGCACCACCCAACATGCCAGCATCTTCCACTTTCCGAGCAAGTTGAATATGGCAATCATTAAACAACGAAGTAATGGCGTTGTTCCTTGCCGAGTGAATCGCTGGTTCAAGAATGTACTTTCCAGCCTTGCTTACCTGCCCACCGATAGCTAAAACGTCAGGAGCAAAGATGTTAATATAGTTAGCAATCCCAACCCCTAGAATCTCTCCGACTTCACTGAAAACTTCCCTGGCAACTTCATCCCCCTGCTCAGATGCTTCAAAAATCAATCTTGGAGTGATCTTGCTTGAGTCTCCCTCACACAAGTCATTCAGCTTAGAAACCCTTCCTCTCATGAGCTTAAATTGAGCTCGACGGATGATGGCATCTCGTTGGCAATAGGCTTCGACAGTTCCATAGGTCCCCGCATTGCAGTCCAATCCATCCTTATTCACCACAATGTGACCAAGCTCGGCACCGCCATGATTACCACCGACAAGTATCAGCGGACCCGATGCCTCACCAATTACTGAATCAGGCGAAAGGATTACCCCACCTCCAATTCCAGTTCCCATAGTAATCATCACAAAAGCCTTCGCTTTGTTTTGGCCACAGCCATAGCGATACTCACCCAGCGCTGCCATGTTGGCATCGTTATCCATGAACAAAGGAATGTCCAAATACTTTTGCAAGGGCTCACGAATGGGCACATCTTTCCAAGGTTCAAAGATTCCTTTCACTTCTTCACCAAAGTTAGGTGACCAGCGAACGACCCCATGCTTATTGTCAACGTGACCAGGGATAGCAAGACCAACTGACTCTGCTTTGGCACTTGCACTTGCAATAGCTTGCCGAACCGTACTGGCTACACTATCCAAAATAGCCGCGGTTCCAAGTTGTGCCCGTGATGGATTTTCAAACTTAGCTCCTGCTGGGGTCCCATCTTCGAAAAAAGCCTGTGCCCTAACATTTGTCCCGCCAAGATCGACACCTATCACACAACGTTGCATCCGAACAAGTTTACTACCTGGGTTTGCTCACTTTGAACCCAAAAAGCCTTTAATGCATTGCTTTATCGCCCCAAATTCTCTGCATGTATGCAATTTGCCCCGTGTGCCAAACCACATTCCAGTACTGAGCAATCAGAATCTCACCAAAGGTAACTTCACTCCCCCAAGGAGCAATTGTTCTCTCCTCTAACCGAGATTCTGGAAAGTTTCTAATTGACTCCAGTAGTTCGAGTGTATGAGTAACTGCATGCTTTTCACACATCTCAATGGTTGTCCAACCTTCGCGCTCTCTCTTCGCCTTAATAAAATTGCGAGGGGACATCTCTACAGATTCCCCTCTTAAAATCTTTGAGATCACAAGTGCGGTTTGTGAACACTCCTGAAGTTGATCCAGCGCACTGCGAGTTTGCTCACATTGAGTCCAAGTGAGTTTCTCCGGCGGGATAGCATAAGCATTTCTAAACAGAGTAGCGGTAGCACTCTCAGTTAAATTAGCGACATAATCTTGAAGACGCATCTGCATGAGATAACTTACACCAACTTTCTGTTAACTTGGCACCATTCCTCTCATTTTGATGTTAGTAAATCTAGGAAACCCTCTTGATGGAGCAGCCAGACCTCACGATTCTTATTCCTGCCCTCAACGAGGAAGCCACCATCCGAGAAGTCCTTGAACGTTGCCTTGCCGTACCTCTCTCAAAGCAGATTGTGGTCATAAACGACGGGAGTACAGATTCATCAGCGGAAATCCTCAAAGCATTTGGCGAGTAAATTGAGGTGGTCACTAACCCTAAGCCTAGCGGAAAAGGCAATGCAATCCGAAAAGCATTGAACCTTATCAAAGGAAAGACAGTGATTGTGCAAGATGCTGATCTTGAGTACTCACCCGAGCAAATTCCAACACTCATTCAACCTATTCTTGATGGCTCTGCCGCAGTCGTATTCGGCACACGTTTTGCAAAAGGTTTTCCTTCGTCAATGGCGTTGCCCAATAAACTTGTCAACTTCCTACTCGCCATATCAGTTCGAATACTGTTCGGTAAAAAAATCTCAGATGAAGCAACGTGCTACAAAGCACTACGGTCAGATGTTCTGCAAGCCATGAATCTGGAATGTCAAAGGTTCGAATTCTGTCCCGAAGTTACAGCCAAGACGTTTAGACTCGGGCTCTCAATAACCGAAGTCCCTATTGATTACGTGGCGAGAAATAAAAAGGAAGGAAAAAAGATTCGATGGTACGATGCACCAGAAGCCTTTTGGACACTGTTGCGCTATCGTTTCTGGAAACCTACTCAGCAGTTACAGGAACAATCGAAGCAATCCGCTTCAACTCACGACTAACGTCTGAGGCCTGCTTAGGTTTCATCTTTGCCATAACTTCCGCCGCCTTTTCTGAGTCCATTTCATTCAGAACTGGTGCAATTTCGCTCGGCTTCCATGTTTCCACAATGGCAATCAATTCGGGAACAGGTAACTCATTCCAAACTTCTGCAAGTTTGATAGCACCTTGCTTGTCAACAATGGTCTCAGTCGGTTTCTCTGCTACTGCTTTGGGTGGTTCAACCTTTGCTTTAGGTGCAGAAAAAGGCTTAGGGGCTGCCTTAGGAGCAGACTTTGCAGTCGCTTTTTTCTTAGGAGTGAGACCTGGAATATTTATCTTGCCCGCCAGTGCCAAGCCAACCACCGTCCCAACAGCAATCACAACCACCAGCACAGATGCACCAATGATAATCATCATTTTTTTCTTCTTGTTTGCAGATGCTTTGTCAGGCATGATTGTTCCCTAGTTGATATTTAACAAATTCACTATCGATTCAGATTTCCAAGAATCTTGGAAACATAGTTCTTAGTTTCGGCGATATTTGGAATTCCTCCAGCTCTTTTAACCGCACCCGGTCCTGCATTGTAGGCTGCAAGCGCTAACGAAGTGTCACCATTGAATCGAGTGAGCATCTGCTTCAGGTATTTGCTCCCTCCAGTTAAGTTTTGATATGGGTTAAATGGGTCAACAACTCCTAATTCTCTAGCAGTGTCAGGCATGAGTTGCATCAGACCCATAGCCCCTGTATGGGAAACTTCGTCCGGATTAAAATCACTTTCTGCTTGTACAACGGCCTTCAGCAGCCGTTCATCAATTCCCTGTTCAACCGCAACTTTTGAAATCAAGGCCTGAACTTGCAACTTTTGTTGTGCAGACATACATTTATTAAGAAAAGAGCACTGTCTCGTAATAGGTCCAGCTATATCAAGATTTTGGGAATTCGGTGACGAAGTGATTACACCATCAGCTTCTGGATCTTCCAGCCGAATTTCCAAAGGTGCAACTCCTTTTACTTGCTTATCTAGTGCCTTTTGAAATTCATTACCTTGAGGAAGTACAGAAGCTAATTTGGACTGAATTTCTTCCATTCTGGAACGGATGGCATCTGGTCCCTTCAACTCAAAAGATGGTTCGTTAATCATGCAGCCACCTCATTTTGAGTTTGCGCCCCAAGTTGAGCGGGTTTCCGACGCTGTGTAGCCCATTCATCCAACATCGCTTGTTCCTTGAGTAACTCCTGATGTTCCCAGTCCTTGTAGGCTTTCTCGCGTAGTTTTTCAAGCACACCTCTATCCTGCTTCTTCAGTATCCATTCTCCACGAGCGACTTCCTCATCCTCAAGCAACCGAAGAATGATTGATCTCGTGAGTTCCTCCTTATAATGCAAAGCCGATAGTTGGAGTTCAAGATTCAATCTTGCATCTAGGTTGTTTCCAGATTCTTGAACAATGAGGTCCCTTGATCTGGCAATTTCGTCCAACTCTTGTTCCGCTTCAACACGAGCAACTTGGCAAGCAAGATAATTATCTTTTGCCCACTTTTCCTCTAGTTCGCGGTACTCAAGAACCTTTTGCAGCCGAAAACTAAACTGCGACATACCCTGTTTATCGGAACGTAATGCCGCTTCTTTAGGCTAAACCTCACAAAGAAGTTTAGCCATTAACATCAAAAGGCTAGCAAAAGTCAATCCACAACTTCGACATCCACTGGCGGAACCATTCCAATTCTGGCACCTTCCGCCAAAAGAAGACGAATGGCTTTTACTCCTTCCTCGCCCATGTCAAGCGTCCGATGGTTTACATACATGCCCACAAACTTGTCGCTGGTTTGCTCATCCATACCTCGAGCATATTGAAGAGCGTGTCCAAGCGCACTCTGACGCTCATTTAGTCCCGCACTGATGGATTCTCGCATGCATCGGCTAACTTCAACAACGGCCTCGTTACCTAAATCCTTTCGAACAACATTCACACCAAGTGGCAAAGGGAGCCCAGTCTTCGCAGTCCACCAAACGCCCATATCAGCAACCAAATGCATTCCCTCCTCAGAGTAAGTCAACTGACTTTCATGAATAATCAGCCCCGCCTTGTATCTTCCTTCCTGGACAGCTGGAATAATCTCATCAAAAGGCACCACTTCGTATTTGAGGTTGGCATTGGTGCCAAATTGATCTTCAAAAAACAAGTTCAATTCCAAAAATGCTGAGGTCAACTTCCCAGGAACAGCAATAACAACTTCCGGTAAATCTGCGACTGTTAATGGTTCAGAAGCGACCACCATGGGGCCGTAATTGTCCCCAAAGGAACCGCCGTGTCGCAGAAGCGCATACTTGTCTGCGACGTACGCAAATGCATGGACAGAAATTGCCGTGGATTCCAATCTTCCCTCCATAGCCCAGTCATTGAGAGTCTGAATATCGCGCAAAATGTGCTCAAAGTGATACGGAGATTGAACGGTTCCGCTTGCAAGCCCCCAAAACATGAAGGCGTCGTCCGAGTCAGGACTGTGCCCCAATCGAATCGTAAGCGGCTGCGCGGTAGTTGTCGTGGAGCTCATACTCATTATTCTACGCTTTCAATCTTCTTTGAAACTTCGTTTAGCTGTACAATTTCTCCACCCGTTGTAATAACCAATTGGTGAACCGCCAAAATAGATTTAGGAAAGTATTCAGCCATGCGTAGACCAACCTTAAGCCCAAGCAAGATAACTACCTTCTTGGCTTGTCCCAACAAATATCTGTGGACCTATGTGGACTCCCGTGGCAAATGGTATCTCAAAGCAAAAAGTTACTATTCATTTGGATCTACTTTGCACAAGGTTTTAGAAAGGTTTCACGACTCAGGAGATGCAGGAGTAACGACAGTCGGAGACGCCTTGCAAGCTTACGAAGAGTCATGGATTGACGCTGGATATTCAAGTCAGGAAGAAATGCAAGAGGCATTTGGCGAAGGAAGGGAAATCATATTGGCCACACTCTCCGACGAACGAGTTGCCGAAAGAAAGGCAAAAGTGCTTGCCGTTGAAAAGCTGCTCAAATACAATATGGGCGACTTTGATTTAGTAGGACGTATAGACCGAATTGATGAGCACGAAGATGGCACGCTGGAAATCATTGACTACAAATCAGGAAGGTCAACTATCACTGATTCTGAGGTGGAAACCGACCTTGCGATGGC
>JAPLCS010000253.1 GCA_026392145.1 Fimbriimonadales bacterium
GAGAGTGTCCTCGTATCTGAAGCCACTACTGATCGAGTAACGACTTCGGTGCCCAATTGGCCGATTAATGCAAGTGCTACCTTAGGTCCACAACCTTTAACGTCTAAAAGTAAATCAAATAAAGTTCTATCGTCTTTGTTTGAGAAGCCACACAATGTGACACCATCCTCTCTGAAAATCTGACGGATGTATAAATTGGCTTCTTCATGCAAACGCAAATTCAGAATGGACGTCTCAGGCAATTGAACTTCGTAACCTACTCCTCCCACGTCAAGAAGCACTTTGCCAAGTTCAATTTCAAGAATCTGTCCGCGCAAAAAGCCAATCATTGCTTTCGCCCCCCACTCTGGTTTGTAGCGTCACCAGTCGTAACTTCCTCAGATTCGAACCGAAAATCAATCCGAGCCTCGTACGCCCTTGGCCACGGTAAAGAAACCTTGAGTCCATCCAGTGAAGATAACCGATACTGCTTGCTACCAACAAAAAAGAAAGTGTTCTCAAACAAGGAAGTAAAGATTTCTCGTGCGTACTTACCAAGATTGTTGCTAGCAAAAGTGTTAGCTGTTCGGAAATTAATGCCATAGACTTCATCCTTTTGGCGCTGAAGTGACTCTATCAAGCGATAAGTGCTAACCCTTGTGTATCGATGATAAACCCAATCGTTGACGATGCGGTGGAACAAGAACTCTTTCTGAGCAACTTCCCTAACCAGTGGGTCAACCTCTGTTTTACGAGCAGCTAAGTACACATTTGCGGCCGGTATGGCAGTTCCAAGCGTATTGCCAGCTGTATTCCATCCTGCAAACGAAAGCAATCCACTACTTCGCTTTTTATCTGCAATCGCTTTATAAATCTGCTCATCCGAGGCACCATCAGGCCCAAAATTGATGTCAGCAACAGCTACAGGCAGACCTTGGTCCAATTCTGACTTCAGCTTATCAACAAAGAGAGACAAAAATCCCTCGCGTCGCTTAGGAGTGTTGACATATAAGGTGTAATCGAACCTATTATCACGTGCAAGTTCTGCGCCAGAAGCTATTAGCTGATCCTTGAGACTGTCCCGAATCGTTTTAGATTCATACATCGCGTATTGCTCTGGACCTTCTGGATCACTGAATACCACTTTAACTCTCGGGGTGTAATTCATGGCACTCAAAACAACTCTCGATAGGAGAAGGTTTGCATGCTGATCTATGCCTTCACAAAAGTAAACTTTTTCACCCAAGCGATAAGTTGAGGCAAGCTTACGAAGGACCTCATTCTCTTGAATATGTGGTCCATCTGGCTTTGCATCATCTTGACCCATTAACAAGAAATCAATACTGCTACCAATGGCCTGTTGCAAGAGTTGTACTTGTACATGATGGTTTCGACGCCTTGTCTTTTCATAATTGATGATTTCAATCGCTGGAACTTTATTTCTCAAGCCAGCAATTTGCTGAATTAGAGATCGCTCTCCAGTTCGCTCAAACCTATCTTGCAATTCCTCATACTTTGCAAGATTTGACCTCCAACTTACATTTTTTGCGGTGGCAGTGGGTGCGAGCCGCATCGTAGCTGAAAACACAAATATCTTTATATCTTTCGGTGCTTTATCTCTAAATTCAGTCAACCGTCTCAATCTTGCAGTTGCTTCCTCTGCCGAGATATCACTTTCTCGAGAGGCAATCAATCCTCCATAGGCAAGCATTTCCGCACTAATGATAACCGCCTTAACATTGGTGAGGTCACTTTGCATCAGCCATGACCAAATCTTGTCAGGATTGCCCGGAGTTGTGAATCTACCAAGAGTTTCGATGGGTGGGGTCTCAACTTCTAAAC
>JAPLCS010000002.1 GCA_026392145.1 Fimbriimonadales bacterium
GAGGTGTGAATAACCCTCCGCCAGATCCTATTGAGCCAGGTAGCACCGGTGGTGTGGGAAGTATCCCTCTAGTAAATCCAATCCGTTCAACCTATGGTACGGCTAATACTGGTTACCCAGATAATCCTGAAGCGGCTACTCAAGATGGCTTCTTGATGATTGTTAATCCTGATGCAACTAGTATTGTTCGGTCAACTCAAGTTGGTGGGATTTTGGATGACGGTGTATTCGCTCCTTACGTTGACCGAGGCGGAGACGTCTGGGTATTCGGTTGGACGGACACTTGGAGATACTACACAGTGACCAGTTCATCTGGTACGGTCACAGAAAGAATTCCTGGCGGACGATCCGGAGGTCTAGACACCGGATTCATTACCAACTTTGCATTCAAGCAAGGTCCAGAACCATCCGGTCTTGGTGTTAGAACTGAGTCGGGTTATTTCTACAGCACTCCGTTTGGAGATGTTGGATACAACATGAGATACACCCGGGACGGATTCTTGCTCCGTTTCCGAGAAACTGCACCTCTGATTAGTAACCTTAGTTTGAGCCCTGCTCAAATCGCTGGTGGAGACCCTGCTGGTCTTGGAAATGCTCCGTTCTCAACTGGAACAGTTACCCTTTCGGGTCCTGCGCCAACTGGCGGTGCCACCCTTCAGCTCTCTTTGAGCAATGGTGCGGCTGCTAGCTTCCTCTCGACCACGAATACAACCACCTCAACACTTGTTATTCCTGCAGGATCAACCACTGGATCTTTCCAAGTGTTTGGCCGACAGGTGATTGCAAACACTGCGGTGCAAGTCAGCGTTTCTTACGGTGGAAACCTACGAATCGGAACAGTTACAGTGGTGCCTTGGCTCCAGAACGTAACGGTTACCGGGACTACGATTATTGGTGGAAACAGCACTAGCGGTACTGTACGGTTGAACGCTCCAGCGCCTTCTGGTGGTGTAGTTGTTAACTTGTCTACAGATCGACCTGACCTCATCACCTATCCAGGTGGAGCAACGGTTACCGTTCCTACTGGCGCAAGCCAAGCAAACTTCAACATTGATACCAATGGTGTTGACACGTCGCAATCCACTAAGGTGAGTACTTCTCTCCTTGGTCTGACTACAAGCGCAGACTTGACTGTTACTCCAGCAAGCATGACCCGGGTAGTGTTGACTCCTTCGACTGTTGCCGCTGGTTCAAGTGCAACTGGTGTCGTTCAGTTGAACGGTAAGGCTGGTAGCCCACAAACTATCAATCTTGCAATCCAAGGCAACCCTGCTGGTTACACGATTACTCCATCCACGGTGGTTATCCCATCTGGTGCAAATCAATCTCCGACGTTCACGATTTCAACTCCGTTTGAACTCAATGACGTTGGACGAATTGTTACTGCGGTGCGAGTAAGTGGTGGATCGGTTATTGACGGGCCAGTCACTGGAACGCTCAATGTTCAATCCAATGCAGTTGCTGGTTTGACCTTGAATCCTGCGACCATCGAAAGCGGTGCGAAATCGACAGCAACGGTCACTTTGACTTCTGCTCCTCAGACACCTGCTATCGTGAAGTTGGAAACTGGTAACGCTGGAGTTGCTACTCCGGTGGATGCTAATGGAGTGCCAATTACGGAAGTTGTTGTTCCTGCGGGTTCAACTAGCGTGACGTTTGATGTTCAGGCATTCTTCTCACTCAATGGCAACACGGTGGTACCGATTCGGGCTTACCGATCGCCAACGAAGTCGGATCTTAAGACTGCTAACCTCACGGTTAACGCTCTTACCTACACGATGACAGTTGCACCTTCGACATTGTTTGGTGGCACCAGTGCTACTGGAACAATCAAGTTGAGTGCTAAGGCGATTGCTGGATTCTCGATGAACGTTACCTGTAACGATTCTTCGATCTCGTTCACGCAACCAACCTTCACAGTGGGAAGCGACACGGCTACCTTCAACATCACTACGGTTGATATTCCTGTCTCCAAGACGGTTATCTTCTCGACTCAAGTAGGAACTCTTCCGGTTGCAAGTGCAGCCCTCACGATTCTTGCTACTGAAGTCACTGGAGTGAAGGTTATGCCAAACAACAGAATCCGACAGGGAAGCAACATGACGATTGAAATCACGGTCAACCGAAACGTGCCAGTGGCAAGTTCCGGAACCTTGACGTTCACTAACCCAAGCTTGGTATTCCCAATCACGGGTAACACGGTTGGATTTGTGATTCCTGCTGGATCCAATAAGACTCAGGTTGTACTTCGAGGTAACAAGGTTCCTCGAGACCTCCTAACCACGATCACCGCGCAACTCTCAACGTTGCCAGGTGCATCGTCCGCATCGACAACCCTCTGGGTCATTCGATAAAGTAAAAGACACACAGATGAAACGCCCTCGGTTTGATACCGAGGGCGTTTTGTTATTTTATGCACTATTTCAGGACACTTGCGTTTATTAGGCGTTTGGGGCTTAGTCGAGTGGTGAAAACATTTTCACACTTTAAAGGATGAAGATAAAACATGTTGCCTTTGGATTTTTCTGGATAACGATTGTTGCTTGTGGTGGTGCCGGTTCTGGAGTCGGAGCTAAGGATTACTCGTCGTTAGGATTTGTACAGTGGAAGAAAGCAAACGGCGGAAATGATCATTGGTACAAGGCAGTTAGCCAGACAACTTCCATCAGTTGGAGGGATGCGGAAAGACTTGCCGAGGGACTAGAGGGACATCTTGTTACTATTCAGAGTGATGAGGAAAACACGTTTGTTTCTGGTTTAGTCAGTGACAGTAAGTTTTGGGTTAATTGGTCTGGGGCTGAATTTGGGCCATGGCTTGGTGGAAGAGCACCTGATAATCGAGTTAATCCTACTGATGGTTGGAATTGGGTGACGAGTGAGGTTTGGACGTTCACCAAGTGGGTGCCTGGAGAACCGAGTAATGGGGGTAGTGCAAAGAATGAAAATGGATTGCAGTATGCTCGGCAAGCTTCTGCTTCTGCTCCGTTTAGTTGGAACGATGTTGCATCAAGTGGCGCAGCAGAAAACGCTGGTGGGGGAGTGATTTCATACATCATGGAGATTGATGGTATCCGACCTGTTACCCCGTAGTGGAATGTAACAAAACGCCCTCAGCTAGGTGCCGAGGGCGTTTTGTTATGTAAACTGTTGGTCGTTCGATGAAGAATTTTTTCTGGCTGTGTGTTGGTTTGGTAGCTGGGTACAAGGCTCACGAGTGGGTGAACTCGGAGACGGGGAAGTCTGCTGAGGCATCTAGTTCCGACATGTTGAATGAGGTTGAGCGGAAGATTGCCGATCTGAAGAAGAAGTCAGAAACGAGCGCATGACCGTTGGTCATTTGTTCTGCCAAGCGATTGGTTGAACTGTTAGAAAGATTTTAAGTAATAGGACATTATGAGTTCCGTCATTGTGGTTGGGGCAGGACAAGGCGGGCTTTCGACAGCCATACATGCTCGGTTGGCTGGCCACGACGTGATTGTGGTTGAGAAGGGTCGAATTGGCGGTAAAGCGGGTTCGATTGAGCAGCAGGGGTATTTGCTCGATCCAGGGCCTTCCATTATTATTCTGAAGGAGCTTTACGAGGAAGTTTTTCGTAGAGCGGGGCGAGATCCTGAGCAGTATTTGACTTTTCAACGGTTGGACCCGATTACTCGTGTGTTCTTTCGCTCCGAGATTTTAGATATTCCTTCGTCTGTCGATGAGGCTTGTCGATTGGTAAAGACCTTTTCGCCACGAGATGCTGATTCGCTGCGGTCTTTGATGGTGAAGATGAAGCCGCTTGAGGGCATTGTCAAGGACACAATTTTTAAGCATCCGTATGAGACGCCGCAGCAGATGCTGGATCCTAAACTGTTGAAGTTTGGGATTCGATTTAACCCGATGCGGGATTACAAGCAGTTAGTTGACTCGATGTTTGAGTCGGATTTGTTGAGGGCGTTTTTTTACGGGTTTCCTTCTTATGGCGGTCAGGGGTATCGGGAAAAGGTACCAGGTGCGTTTTTTATTCCTTTCCATATGCTGGATTCTGGAGTTTGGTATCCGGTGGGTGGGGTTGGAGCTATTCCAGCCTCATTTGAAAGATTGGCCCGTGAGTTGGGTGTTGAATTTGTACAGGGTGAAGTGGCTTCGTTTGATTGCGATGAGTTGAGAGGGCGCAAGCGGGTTCGAGGTGTGACGCTGGCACATGGGGAGAGGCTGGAGGCTGAGTTTGTGGTTTCTAACATTGATAGGCTTACCACTGAGCAGATGATGGGCCGTAGCGTTGAAAGTAAAGCGAATTTGTCCTACTTTACGATTCATTTAGGGGTGAACAAACCAATGCCTGAGGTGCTTCATCATAGCTTGGTGATTCCGGATGGTTTTCAGAATGGCTTTAGGGAGCTTTATGAGAGCGATGC
>JAPLCS010000278.1 GCA_026392145.1 Fimbriimonadales bacterium
CTCCACACCGCCTTCGCGCAGTGCCTTGGCCGTCCCTCCAGTGCTCAGAATCTCAACTCCTAGCCCAGCAAGCCCCTTTCCACAGTCAATAATTCCGGTCTTATCAGTATCAGAAAGGAGTGCACGAGGTTTTGACCTCAGGGCATAGTTGTACCTGCCACGACGCCTAATTGGTACTTAATCTGTGCTCAATCTGTGCACAAACTGCCTACAATTCAAACGAGAAAAAGTCGTGGAGCGAACTGCCATTAGAGCCGTTCATGAATGCTTCTATCCGAGATTCTTAAATTCGAGAGCTTTGTAACCGAGAGTCTATTGACCAGGTGCCCTCGGACCAGAGGACTTTGTTCCCGCACCCTTACCACCTTTTCCTGGTGAAGTCTTTGGGTCAACCGGCTGAGTGGTAGGGGTTTTAATGGTTCCCTCACCCTCTCGAATTAAGTCAACGGTACCAGGATCATCTTTTTTGTCCGGATCAACGGTCAAAACTTTCTCCACGACCTTACCATTTACATCAAGGGCTCGCAACTTAAAGACTGTCTTGCCAACAATCGGAATCTCAGGATCCCCCTCGGACTCTACCGATAGTGCCTTGCCATTCACCAACAACTCAACTCGATCAGCATTCAATGTCACCCAATGAATCACCGTTGCATAGTTGCCTGCATCACCAGTCACGGGGTCAGCCTCAAATCGTGTAATCGACGCCAAACTCGAATCAACCATCTTGATCCGCAATGACTTCTTTTGAATCTTCTTTTGCGCGTTCTCAACCACGATTGTAAACTCGTTGTCACCCACCACAGAAGGCTCAACCACAATCGTATTCAAATTCAAATCCAGTTCAATCTGGTTCGGAGCAAGAATCGCCTTTGTGACCGCAGCATTAAATGAATACTCAAGTGTCACCTTCTCTCCCTTCCTCACCTCAAGCGAAGAAGGCTTGAACACCAAAATCTCCGGATCAGGAACCACAGGCGCAAGCACAACCTCAACATCAGCCGTAGCTGGCTCACTCTCTCGCTGATCACGAAACGCCACACCCTGAATCTTGAGGGTGCCGAGAAGCCTAGCTTCAACTTCAACCGATCCCTCAGGTGCCGCATTCTCCTGAACGACTTCCCCGCTCGCTAAAATTTTCACCGCGTTGGAATTTTCTGCCACCCAACGTACCGTCACCTTCGTGCCTTGATAAACCTTCTTCGGTCCCAAAACTTCCAATCGAATCGTTGCTGGCTTCGGCTGGGTCAACCAAAAAATTCCCAACAGAATCATCACAAGCGTCGCAAACACCAGTTTCATCGGTGTGAAGAACGGTCGAATCTCAAGCTGTCCCTGAACCGTCGAAGCAACTCCCTTCACCGAAGTGCTACGAGCCGTCACAATAAATCCAACCAACCGTGAAGACCCTAACGGGCTCTTCTTCTTCGGAGTAACCGCAAAGTCAACGTCCATCTGCTGACCAGGTCGCAAGGTCACCTGCTCATCATCAAAATCGTAGGTACACGCTTCTTCGGGATCATCAGCCGACAGCTGCACATCGTGCTCACTGTTCCCCATATTCATGATCGTCGCCGTGAAAACATTGTTCTGCTTGGTGCTAGTAATTACTCCCCGACGAGGGTTTAGTTCAACCGACAAGCTGTGAAACGGCTTAATCGTGAGCATCCCACCAGAAGTCCGTTGATCTGAATTCGTGAGCGAGCGGACCTTAACAACGAAAGGGAAAGACCCCGCTGAACTCTCGCTTGAACGCGGTGGCTTAAAGAAAACCTTTACTTCCTGCTTATCATTGGGCCGCAATTCAATCTGCGAGACCGGAATAATCACCCACTCGCCATCAAGACCAAGAATGCCTATTTCAACCGTATCCTCGGTGGTGGAATCGTTTTCAACCAGAATCGCGAGCGGCGCAGCCTGCCCTGGCTCAACGGTAACACTGTCGGTCGAAACACTAAGATTTAACGGCATTTCCAACTTATATGATAGCAGGTTACACCTATCTCTCGTACCCCAAACCAACGAACGACCTAGATTGCAAACACGCCTTCATCAGAAATGAGAACTCACCACATAAGACGACGCCACGCTGTAAACTCACTCCACCATGGTCGCAGAAATCATCTCAGTCGGAACCGAACTTCTCCTCGGTCAAATCACTGACACCCACGCTCCCACCATGGCTCGAATTCTCGCCGAATGCGGCATCTCCTGCCGGCATCGGTCCACCGTCGGCGACAATCTTGACCGCCTCGTCGAAACCCTCAAAACCGCCCTCCAACGATCAGATGTCATTGTGACAATCGGCGGACTCGGACCCACCACCGACGATCTCACCCGAGATGCTATCGCACTCGCCCTAGACGACACCCTCGAGCTGGTCCCAGAAATCGAAGCAAAGCTGCGCCATTTCTTCGAAAGTCGAGGCTACTCTTATGTTGAGAGTAACAGTCGCCAAGCCATGAAACCCACCTGTGCCGACACTATTCCCAATCCAAATGGCACCGCCCCCGGCCTCGTCTGCCGCAAAGACAACAAAACTGTATTCGCCCTCCCCGGGCCCAAAGGTGAATTCGACCCCATGGCATACGACAGCGTAAAACCCATGCTCGAAACCCTCGGCGGCGGCGATACCATCCACTCTCGAACCCTGCGAATCATCGGAGTCGGAGAAAGCCATGTCGAAGCCATCCTGGCCGACATGATGAACCAAGAAAATCCAACCGTAGCGCCCTATGCACAAACCGGTGAAGTCCATCTCAGGCTCACCGCAAAAGCAAAAACAGCCGCCGAAGCCGAAGCTATCATCGCTCCCACCGAGGCCAAAATTAAGCGTCTACTTGGCAACGCCGTCTACGGCGTCAATCTAGAAACCCTCGAAGATTCCATCATCAACCTCCTCATCCAAAAGGGAGAAACCGTCTCCACTGCCGAATCTATGACCGGTGGCGGAATAGGAGAACGCCTTACCAGCGTTCCGGGTTCAAGCAAAGCTTACAAGGGAGGGTTTGTGACCTACACCCCCGAAGCTAAGATGTCTATGCTTGACCTCTCACCTGAACTCATCTCAGGCCATGGGCCAGTTTCCATTCAGGTCGCTGAAGCCATGTCCCAAGCTGTTCGCCAAAAACTAAACACCACCTACGGCATCGCCATCGTTGGTAACGCCGGCCCAACTTCAGACATAGACGGCAAACCTGTCGGCTTAGTCATCGTGTCGATCTCCGGTCCACACGGAACTACCAGTGACACCTCCAACTTTCGAGGCATCAGAGAAGACATTAGAAAACGAGGAGAACAAACCGCTCTCCGACTGTTACGGGGTCAAGTGCTGGAGAGCGAGTAAGACAGACGACTACCTAGACTGCCACTTTTAGTAAAGCATCCCGCAAGTAGAACATTCCGCACCCAGAAGACATTTCCGAAAATCAAATAACCTGTCCCCCAATGCGGTACACAAGGGCTAAAATATCAGAATGATTTCTGCAATTTTCTGCCTTCCCATCCTCGGGGTAACTCTCACCAAACCTTTTCCCACCAATTTCCAACCCAAGGGCGGGCTTCCAATCGTTCAAACCAAGCAATTTGAATCCCTCAAAAAAATCTCACTCGAATCGAACCAGCCATTTGACAACGCCGTCCCCCATCCAGAATCTATCCTCGGCTACACCATCGGTAGCCGTATCACCACCTACCGCGAACAAGAACAAGTCCTAGACGCCATCTATGCCAAATCCAACGGCATGGCAATCAAGATTAAGTACGGCAAATCCAACCAGAACTTCCCACTGCGGGTCTACGCGATCTCCACTCCCAAAAACATCGCCCGCTGGCAACAAATTCAAAGAGCACTCGAAACATCCGCCCAAACCGGCGTCGCTCCCGCAGCCGATATCCCCACCATTGTCTGGGTCAATGAAACTATCCACGGCAACGAACCCGCATCATTCGAAGCTGGCATGATGCTGTTCTACAACCTCATCGCTGGCAAGGGTGCCTTCAAAAGTGCACTCGACAATGTGGTGGTAATTCTCAATCCATGTTATAACCCCGACGGTCACGAGCGATTCGCTGTCGGATACAACTCCTACGCTCGGGGCGGCTACGAACCAGGAAACTTCGACGCCTTCGAGCACCAACTCCTCTGGGGCCGTTACAACCAATATCGTTTCGACATGAACAGAGACAGAGTCTCCTTCTCACAGGTCGAAACCCAACAAGAAGTCAAACTAATGCAGTCTCTCCGACCGCAGATCTACCTTGACCAACACGGACAGGTCTCCAACTACTTCTTCCCACCCAACCCCATGTCCATCAACTCAAACGTGGACCGAGACCGCCTCAACAAGTGGACCGACATCCTTGGCCGAGAATGCGCCACCGCCTTTGACAACAAAGGTTGGAGCTACTTCATCCGAGAAGATTTCGACTTCTACTACCCCGGTTACCTGGATACCCATACCACGATGTCGGGAGCCATAGGCATCACCCACGAAACCGACGGCGGCAAAGTTCTCTTCAAAACCAGAGACGATGGATCAGTCGTTAGCCTCCGCGAAGGCGCCGCCAAACACCTTACCACCGCATTGGCGGTCATCAAAACCGCGGCCGCTCGAAAGTCGGAACTCTTCGCCGACTGGACAAAATACAAAAAGGCAGCCGTCAGCGGCTCCCACGCTGGGAATTTC
>JAPLCS010000404.1 GCA_026392145.1 Fimbriimonadales bacterium
CCAATCGTTACAAATGGTCCGATGTATGTGTTGTTAGGGTCAACTATGGTCACCCCTTCTGTCATCCATTTGCGGTTGATTGAATCTTTAAGTATTTGATTTGCTTCTGCTAGATGCAGTCGATCGTTTACTCCCATGAGGATAGAAGAATCGGTGCTGATGAAGGCATTAGCAGGGTTACCGTTGTCCGAGAAATTCTTGATGATGTCGGTTAAGTAGTACTCACCAGATTTATTGTTATTGTTGAGTCCGGTTAGAGCTTGAGTGAGCCATTGAGCATCTACGCAATACATTCCCGCGTTTGCAAATGGAATTTGTAGCTCTTCGGTGGTGGCATCTTTTTGTTCAACAATTCTGATTGCGTTACCATCTTCAATGACGACTCGTCCGTAGCCGTGCGCATTGGGGAGTTGTGCGACCGAAACTGAGCAAACTTTGTTGCTTTCGAGATGAGAATTGATAAAGTTGCGGAAGTATTCGGTTGAAATAAGTGGTGTATCACCGCATGCAATGACGATAGTGCCGTGAATATCACCTAGTTCTTTCATTGCACATTGAACTGCATGACCCGTACCGAGTTGCTCCAGTTGCCAAGCGTATTTATAACCAGATCCAAGGGTTGATACGAGCTGTTCTCCCCCATGCCCCACGACCAAAATTACTTCGTCTACCCCAGCCGCCATCATTTGGTCGGCTACAAGCTTTGCCATGGGAATGCCACAAACCTTATGCAGGCATTTGGGAAGGTTGGACTTCATGCGTGTTCCCTTGCCTGCAGCCAGAATGAGTCCGGTTACTTTGCCTTTTTGACTCGGGAATGAAGATGACATTATGTTTTGAAGGATTCGATTTGAACCTCATTCATTGTGACTTTTTGCAGGGAATTGAATCAATCTTTCCGACCAGTTTAGTGCAAAGGTTTTTTAGAGTTGAGCACATTTTTTATCCATCGTCTCTACCAAGATCAACCGGGTCTGTTGGTTTGGGCTTTGGCTTTTGCGGAGCCTCTTTCTTTTTCAGTGGTTTTGAACTTGTGGAGTTGTTTGCTGGTTCCTTGGGCGGATTTGTTGAATCCTGCGGCGCAGTGGTGGGTAAGTCGCCGCTCTCGTTTGTCGGAGGATTCTCTACGGTTGGTCGAGGACCATTTGGTCCAGATTTCGTAGAAGCTGGACCATCCGCAGGTGGCGACATAGGGTCTGGAAAAGGTGGCGCAGGAGAATTGACCGGTGCATCTGGAGATTCCTGTTGGTTGGGAGGGGAATCTTGTGGTCCTGGATTAGGTTCAGGATTTAACTGATTAGGATCAGCTAGGCTGGACTGCGGGGTGCTGGGTTCAGCAGGAACGTTTACAATCTGAACTTTCTCGGACTCATTGTTTTTGATTATTAAGGTTGTTATCAGGCCAGAAATTATGCAGGTTCCAATACAAATTGCGTAAATCATGCTCCTTGGGTAACCATTTTGCGACGATTGTGTTTTGGAATTGATAGATTCAACATTCGGTGCGCTTTGCGGTGTTGGAATCTGACTATCTGGAGCTGACGAGATGGTAGTCGGTACAGCTGGCAACACCCTTAAGGTTCCGTCGTGTTCACGCACAACTTCAGAAATGCTCACTATGTTGCCTTGGGCATCATAGTTCACCATTCTCTCGTTTCCTATGAAATCCTTTTCCAGCCGGCTGTAAGCATTACTTCCCTGTTCCATTACATAAATAGTACGCACGAGGTGCGCTTTTAGGTTCAAAAGGTTGTTCTATAAGCGAATAGGGTTATCCGAATTGTGACTTTGAAAGTCGAAAGATTGCATGCTTTTTACGAATCCGTGGAAGACGGCCCAGTATTGACTGTTCTTATCCAAATCTGTCCAGAATGGCTCGCAGTCACTGATTAGAAGTGCGTAATAACCAAACATGTAATGAGCAACTTCTGGCTTTAGCAAGCCAGAGTTCATCATAAGGGCGACTTCTTCTATGAATCCGACTAAGTTTCTGCGGTCTTGAATGGATGAGGTTGCAATATCTGGTGAGTTGGTCGCAATCAAGTTGAGCAAGTTCTTGAAGACTTCGTCTTCAAGAAACCTTCGGCGCATTTGAATAAACTGGCTCGCTCGAGTAGCGTGACCTTGACGCGAATATTGGAACAATCCCTGCCAAAGCGTAATGAATGCAATCATTCCAGCAACAATCACTGAGATGTCTTTTAGGACTGGAATATCAAACGACATGGTTACTATTATGGGATCGAAATCCTACAATGTGGTCTTAGTGTCCTACCCTACGTAATTGAATTCTTCCGCCGAATTCTAATGTTGGACAGTTTGAGGCCACTTCTACTGCCTCGTCAAAGTCAGTTGCTTGGAAAATAAAATAGCCGGTAGCAGCGTTTGGATTACCTGCGAAGTCGACTACTTCGACTTTGTCCTCGGTAAGAACTCTTCCCACTGAATTAAGTGGGTCGGCTTGGATGATGCGACTGTCGATGCTTTTTGCAAATTCTCGTATCTTTCCAATCCAGAACGATTGTTGTTCTTCACTAAACTCCTGCCAAATTTCATCATCAAACATCAGCAAAATGAAGGTTTCCATTAGTCAATCTCTCCTTTAAGTATTGCACCCGTTTTGGTTCTCCATCGCTCAAAAACAACTCCGATGCTTCCAAGTAGGATGGCAAACATTGATCCCAAGCGAGCAAGTGCAACCGTTTGTAATAGACTTTTTGTTGCCACTATCTCTTCACCCACTTTGACAAACTTTGAGCCTTGTTTCCCACTTCCCTTTACAAAGCAGACCTCAATGGGCACAATTGCTTGAAATGGTTCTGAGACCACTTGATTATTTTTTACAAGTTGAATAAGAGTTGAATCCGCTTGCAACTTTTTCTCAACCGCGTTGCTGGTCACATAGCATAGTGCACCGAGAACGATCATCATCCAGCCAATCCATTTCATGAGTTCAACTACTCTACGTACACCTCAAATGATAATTTTGTTGCTTCCTAAGTATGAATGTGCCTAAAATAGGGTCGAGCAACTATGATCTCATTCATCGCTTTCGCAACGCTGCAGGGCAGTCTTACTCTGCCAGCTTTTTTCTCTGATCACATGGTCGTCCAACGAGGCAAACCCACAACTGTTTGGGGGATTGATAAACCCGGAACCAAAGTTAGTGTTCAGCTCAACGGAAAGTCTGCGGTTGTAACTGCGGATAGTAACGGAAAGTTTTCGGCAGCCATACCGAGTCAGCGAGAAGGAGGGCCTTTCGAACTTAAGATTTCAGGTACCTCTGAAAAGGTGATCAAGGACGTTTGGGTTGGAGAGGTTTGGATCTGTTCAGGTCAGTCCAACATGGAGTGGGTTCTGGCTAATTCTTTTGATCGTGAAGAAGGAAAACGAGATGCCGATCCGCATATCCGAATGTTCACAGTTGCCAAAAATTACACAACGGAACCCCAGAGCGATGTACGGGGTGACTGGCAACTTGCTCAAGCCGAAACTGTCGATTCATTCTCTGCGGTTGGATATGCGTTCGCAAGGAAGCTTTGGCGAGAACTCAAAGTGCCGATCGGAATGATTCATACCAGTTGGGGAGGAACGCCTGCTGAAGCTTGGACCTCACCGAGCTACATGAGTTCTGAAATGCTCAAACCGATTGTGGATAGATTTGAGGCAGGACGAAACATTCAACCTGGAGCCGTCGAGAAATTTGTCAAGAATATTTCCGTTTGGCAGCAACGAGCTTTGCCGAACTTCTTCAATGAAGCCGATCTCAACTGGACCTCGGCGGGACTTGATGATTCAAATTGGGAGAAGGTTTCCTTGCCAAACATGTTTCCTGATCAATTTGACGGTACGTACTTTTATAGGAAGTCTTTAACTCTCACTGCAGGTCAGGCCGCACAGATTTCGAAACTCTCTTTGGGACCGATTGATGACCTAGATATCACTTATGTAAATGGAGTGAAGGTGGGATCTACGGATATGACCGTGAACGGTTACTGGGGCGTGCCTCGTTCTTATAAGCTGCCATCTGGGATCCTTAAAGCGGGAGTAAATACCATCGCAGTGAAGATTCACGACCACAGTGGTGGTGGTGGATTCTATGGGGCGCTTGGTGATTTCAAACTTGGCGATCTTGATATATCGAAGGGATGGAGTCGTA
>JAPLCS010000206.1 GCA_026392145.1 Fimbriimonadales bacterium
GGTATTAAAATCAGAACCATCTTTGGAATCTGATTCAGCTTGGTTAGTTCCACCACTCGCCCCAACTTGAATTGGTCCACCGCTAGCTTTAACCTTGTATTTATTCATACTTGTCTTAGTAGGTTTTCCATCTTTACCAATGAAGTAGGTATCTCCGCTTGCATCAACAATCATCCAGCCACGGTGTTCATCTACTGTTCCACTCATTCCACCAAGTACAAGTGGACTCAGCTTGAAATCAAGAGGTTTGTACTCTGAGTGATTATTCTTTTTGACTTCGTTTGTCTCGAAAATGGCAACATTTGCCTCACCCAACTTAAGACCCTTGATCGACTTTTCACTCATCTTGGAGTTGAAGGCAAATCCAGTTTTTCCATCTCCCTCAGAACAGCTCCATTCGCCTTCAGCACTCCAGAAATCCATTGGTGCCTGCTTCATATCTTCGGTAACTGCAGGAAAGTATTTTGCCAAAGAAACTTGCCATTCAGATGCCTTTGGAAGTTTTCCATTATTGTTCTCAGCGTACTTTCTGAGTGCTTCGGCCATTCGATCGGTGTTGGCAATACAGCCACCCATTTTCATTGCACCCTTAAATGCCTTAGCACCAAAAACACCGGCTCCAATAACAGGAAGACCGCAACATACCAAGAGAATGCCCAAAATTACAAATACAATCACCCAGGGACTCTTTTTGGACTTTTTGGATGATTGATCGTACGGATTGAAAGGAGGAGGTTGCATAGAAGTAAATACTTGTTTAGACATTGGATGGTTTCCGAATAATCGAAAACCGCAAACAAAAAGCGGTTCCAGAAATCAATCTAGAACCGCTTGACGAATCAGCACACAGGAAATCCTGCGATTAACTATTCGATAATTTTGGTGATAGCGCCAGCGCCAACAGTTCGTCCACCTTCTCGGATGGAAAGCTTCGAACCGATTTCAATAGCAATTGGGCTAATGAGCGTGATGGTCATGCTGACGTTGTCGCCAGGCATACACATTTCAGCAGCGGCTCCACCTTGACCACGAATTTCATCAATGGTTCCGGTAACGTCAGTTGTTCGGAAGAAGAACTGAGGTCGGTAACCAGGAACGAATGGGGTGTGTCGTCCACCTTCTTCTTTTGAAAGAACGTAAACTTCAGCTTCGAACTTGGTATGAGGCTTGATGGTTCCTGGCTTACAGATAACCATTCCGCGCTCGATACCTTCTCGGTCGATGCCTCTGAGAAGTAGTCCGACGTTGTCACCAGCTTCGCAGTAATCGAGAGTCTTTCGGAACATTTCGATACCAGTACAGATGGTCTTTCGAGGAGCTTCTCGAAGTCCAACAATTTCAACTTCTTCCATGGACTTGAGCTGTCCTCGCTCAACACGACCTGTGGAAACAGTTCCTCGTCCGGTAATGGTGAAAACGTCTTCAACTGCCATCAAGAATGGTTTATCCTTATCTCGCTCAGGAGTAGGAATCCAGCTGTCAACAGCATCCATCAAATCGGTGATCGACTTGACATACTTATCGTTGTAGTCAACATTGCCTGCTTCGACTTGGTCAAGAGCCTTTCGAGCAGAACCAACGATAATTGGAGTGTTGTCTCCATCAAAGCCGTACTTACTCAAGAGTTCTCGGATTTCCATTTCGACAAGCTCAAGGAGTTCAGCATCGTCAACTTGGTCTGCCTTATTGATGTAAACAACGATGTAAGGAACACCAACTTGGCGAGCCAAGAGGATGTGCTCTCGAGTTTGTTGCATAGGACCATCTGTTCCTGCAACAACCAAGATCGCGCCGTCCATTTGAGCGGCACCGGTAATCATGTTCTTAATAAAGTCAGCGTGTCCAGGACAGTCAACGTGCGCATAGTGTCGCGTTTCGGTTTCATATTCCTGGTGCGAGATATTGATGGTTATCCCTCGTGCCTTTTCTTCAGGTGCCGAGTCAATTTCATCGTATCGTCGCGCTTGGGCGAGGCCCTTGGTTTGCAGAACGCCGGTAATTGCGGCGGTCAGAGTAGTCTTACCGTGGTCAACGTGGCCAATCGTACCAATGTTGACGTGCGGCTTTTTTCGTTCGAATTTAGCTCTTGCCATAGTCTTTTTATGTTCCTATCTGGATCAATTTGTAGGACGACCCGTCGCCCAATTTCGGTCTCACCCAAACCGCAGGCAGGGTCACAGACAGCCAAGAAGTATACCGCTAGATGATCTCACTCTGCTATCTTCTGCAGACACCGAATTTATAATCTGGATGAATTTGTTGCTGCAAATTGTTCTCTGTACAGGAACATAGTTAACTACGACCAGATCTATCATTCAAATGAACCTGGTCAAATCCCCATCTAAGGCTACTCTTCACTTGAATGATAATTTACATCGGTTCGATTCGGAATCGACTTTCACGCGATCTGGCAAGTTCACGAGCTACAGAAAACTTCATATAAATTCTTGTCAGTTGGTAAAGATTTTGCCAAAACCTAACAAAAATTTAACATTTTTTCAGTAGCGTTACTATAATGAGCTTTGGCAAGGTTCTCTTGCCAAAGCTTGTTGAGGACTCATATATGTTACGCAAAGCGTTCACACTTATAGAACTACTCGTTGTCATTGCGATTATCGCCATTCTCGCTGCTATCCTCTTCCCTGTTTTCGCTCAAGCAAAAGTTGCAGCCAAGAAAACAGCTGACCTTTCCAATTTAAAGCAAATTGGAACTGCATCCATGATCTACACATCCGACAATGATGATGTCTACATGTTGCAGGCCGGTATCAGCTGTGATAACGAGTGGAATTACAATTCGCGAATTTTCTTCCCTTCAAACTGGAACGCTGAAAGAAACGCAGCTGAAGCTTCTGGATGCTTTAGAAGAATTCGAGGTGGACGAGACGCGGCTGGCAACTCAATTCAACCGTATGCAAAAAACCAACAAATGTTCCAGATGCCAGATTCACCCATAATTGAGATCGGCGGAAGCGATTTCAATACAGCGGCTACTAATTTGGCAGCACAGCCCACCAACATGTCGTACAGCTTTAATGGACTACTAAGCTCAAGCTCGACCACTGAACCCGTTTCTCCTACCACGGTTCCAATGTGGTGGCCGATGTTTGGAAAGAAAGCTGAAAGAGGGGGTGGGTATAGCAATCCATTCTTGATTTGTGCAATTGAGACTGCTCCTTGCAGATTCAATGGTGGCGGACCTATTGTATCAAGCGTTGGCTCCTGCAATGTTGGACGAGATGATCGTGGTACCACAAACCCCAACGGTATCCAATCCAGTTTTGGTAACGTCGCCTATGGAACCATGTGGTGCTTCGGAAAAACTCAGAACTGGGTGTATTCAGATGGTCACGCTAAGAGTCGACCATCGGGTACCGGCGGTGTAGCAGTAGATCCTTTTGCTCCAGCTGGGACTTATCTTCAAGACGGTGTTCCTAACCAATCGACTGTCTACATTGATAGCCAATGCCATGTGCCTCTGTTCCGGCCTGATCGACAACCCAACTAAACAATGAAAATCAAACTCTTGTTACTCTGCGTCTTCGCTGTTTTCGCTATTGGATGCGGAAATGATGCACCAGTCTCTCAAGCAACAACCAAAAATTCCAGCGGTGAAATGGAAGGTAATGCACCTAATTTTGTGATGGTACCATCGCAAAACGATCCTAACGCTCCAGCTTCTAAGTAAAAAAAGTCGGAGCAAGAAATGGCAGGTTGAGATTTTCTCTCCTGCCATTTCTTTATCAAACCAAAGAAAATGTTCTGAATTTAATCAATATTTTCAGTAATTAGGGACTCAAACCATATTTAGACACTATGCTGATTTGAGAACATTTTCAGAAGTAC
>JAPLCS010000293.1 GCA_026392145.1 Fimbriimonadales bacterium
AAGCCTCCCGACGATCCAGCGTGCTACCGATAGGAACTTCACGAGCATAAAACCCTTCACTCCAAACCGCAAACGACTCATTCCAAAATGAATTCAAATAAGTATTGGGCAAAATGCCGCCCCACCACGTGTGCGAAGGTTCGTGAGCATCTTCATCTGGTAGTCCGCCACCATAGGTTGCATAGGAATAAGCCTCCAGAGCACCGCCACCATAAGTTGGAGAATCCAACGCACCATAACTGTTGAATGGAAACGCAGAAAAACTCTTATCGAACAGCCGAATGATGGGAGCGTAGAGTGCGGGCTGGAGCTTCATTTGCTCCTCCCTCAACCGCGGACTCCAAATCTGTAAAGTTCGACCATCAAACTTTTCGGCATAATGCTTCGTTTTAAGGACCGTCAAACTCCAGTAAACGGCAGGTAAATCCATCTTGAATCCAAACCCAGACTTTCCTGCCGGTGCTGGCAAAATCGGGTTACCCTGGCCAATCACCGACCACTCACTCGAAGGTGGAGCCACCCAAATCTCGTAAGTGGTTGGATACCGATTACACATCGGGTACCAGTAATCGTTCGTAAGCGAAATTGATTTCGAAGTGATCGCTCCCGCGTAATTGGGCAAGTCAACAGTTCCGCTATAACTAACCGTCAAAGCGAGCTTTCCTGGTTGCTGCTTCGGAATCATCACCACGCCGCCAGACTGAGTAAATGGCACCGGCTTTCCAGATTGAGCAATCGAATTCACCCGGTAGCAAGGTGAAAATCGCATCGTATGAAACTTTGAGCCTTCATCGGTGACTACCGCTTCTACATCATCGACAAACGAAGCAAACTTCTTGTCAACGTCAAAATTCACAGCCAACCGATGGTGTTTCAAGCGCAATCCATCAGGCTTCGCCTCATCAATAAATCTGAGTTTGCTACCCACTCGCTCGAACAAAAGTTCTCCGATATCCTGAGAGGTCAACGGCGTGGTAATCACCACAAATTTGCCACCAAAGACAGGATTGAGTTCCAAGGCTTTCCAGCCTAGGCGCCCCACATCATAAGCACCACCTCTCAATGCTCGGAATTCAGATCCATCCCCAGTTGACAAGGATGCGAGTTGCTTGACCTGAACTTTCTGAGCCAATTCAGAAATTTTCTCAATGGGAGTTTCTGATTGAGAACCCAACTGAAGAGAGAGAAAAACGTAGGAGACCAGAAACATACTAACCCCCATTATTGCATCACAAAAACGTTTTGAAGGTAACATATTGGGGTCTAAATGGCGACATAGCTCAGTTGGTTAGAGCGAACGGTTCATACCCGTTAGGTCAGCAGTTCAAGTCTGCTTGTCGCTACCATCTCTTTTCTCTTTTCCAATTCACGACTCTGGATCAACACTGAGTTTCGAAACAAGGTAACCATCGGGTCGTGAAACCTAAATCAGCGACTGACCCGCATCCACAAACAGTTCAGTGCCCGTAATGTGTTTAGACATATCGGATGATAAGAACATAATCGCACGGGCCACATCCTCGGTGGTAGCACTCACCCTTCCCGTCAATGGCATAGAACCATCGGGATAATGTACGGGACGACCGACTGGTCCCTCCCCTCGCCAGGCGATTGAACTATGAATGTTCGTGTCGGTCTGTCCCGGGCAAATAGTATTGATACGAATTCCCCTCGGTCCAAACTCCGTTGCTAAATTCCTTCCTAAAGCGACAACCGCAGCCTTCGAAGCGATATAAGGAGCCGCCCCCGCCCACTTAAACGACCTCGAACCATTGATCGATCCAAGCAGCAAAATTGACCCGCCAGTTGCTTCCAAGTGCTTCGCACTGGCATGAATAAAATTCACCATTCCAAAAACATTCACATCAAAAAGCCGCCTGAACTCATCTGGGTGGATATCGTCAATCCTCCCCATCGGACCATTGATTCCCGCAGATAAAACCAACGTATC
>JAPLCS010000233.1 GCA_026392145.1 Fimbriimonadales bacterium
AAAGCGAAGTATGCAGTCCAGTTACAACATGGTGGAGCGTGCAAAAGCCTTTTCATCATTTGATGATGAAAGAGTATCTGTTGCAAACTCCGTTGCCTACTCAACGCAATCGAGATCAGGAATTCTCGGCAATGGAAACGATCTCCAGGTAAGCCAGGATGTGATTGCACTGATTCCTTTGCAGAACTGGATTCAGTGGGGAGTTTTGCCTATTGGTTTGGCGAACGGAATCATCGTGGTTGCCCTCGAAAACCCAAGAAGCGGCTTTGTGCTTGCTGAAATCGCAAGCGCTTCTGGTCTTCAGGTTGAACCGGTATTCACCGGCATGCCTCGTGAGGAAATGATTCGACTGCTGATGGCAAGTCGAAATCCTAATTCCTAATTGTCTGTCTTCTCCGAACTTGAGTTCGGAGAAGAGCTTTCAGCCACTCATGAAGGATGCTCGCCTGAGTGAGTGGCTGTTGATTTATTTGCCTGTGACGAACTTGAGTACTACTTTACTTCCGCTTTTGAGATGGAGTTCGGAGCCGTGGATGACAAAGCTGTCTACTTTATTCAAGGTTGAAAAGTATTCTGTTTCATGCTTCATAGACTCAGAAGATCCTGCCATTTTGGTTGACATTATTGATCCCATTTTGATGCTTCCAGCCTGACCGCTTCCTGAGAAGACAATGGATCCACCGTATCCGTTCACAAAGGATCTTCCATTACAGTTTTTGTCGCCCTCGTTGAGTGTCAGACTCACTTTGCCATCTTTTTCTCCCAGAGCTTTACCGTTCATTTCCTTGAGCGTCCACTCATTTCCAAATGCGCTTAGGGCTACATTGGAGTGGTCTCCAACACGTTCTAGAGTAAAACTTGCTGATTTTTTGCTTCCCTTGGTGATGACTGGGTTACTCGATGTTGATGTAAACATGAGCTTGCCATTGTGCTCAATTGTTGCCCTTACAGAGTAACTGTTCGACTTTGAAATGTCCTTTACTCGATAGGGAATCACAAAGTTGAACGTTCCTTGTCGACCTTTGAGAAGCATCGTAGCTTTTGAAATGAGTTCTGCAGGAGCATCTGCTTTTGATACGTCCTCAATCCAAACGCTGAGGACAGCATCTTCGGGCAGTGCCATTCTTTCGCGAACCATTACAGAGCCTTTCACACTGCTGAAAGATTCTGCTGAATCTGACTTAGCGGTTTGTTTAGTTTTTGTTGTTTGGCTAGAACTCGTAGTTGTTTGAGCCGGAGCCTGAATCAGTAGACCTGCCATTGTAAGGCTGATAAGAGCTTTTGTGAGGAGTGAAGTGTTTTTCATTTTTGGCACTTTTTATTCGTGACGAATATGTGAAAAGTAGGTTACTTCACAAGGGCTACCGTGGTACCAAGTACTCATGAATTTTCAGGGGGATACATGGACGTTTTTACTGGTTAGAACATTTGTTGAATGCGAGTTGAATAAGGCTCTGAACCTCTTTTAGAGTGCCGATGGCAACATACATTTGGTATCTGTAGGGACCAGTTCGTAGTTGAAAGGGGTGTGTTTCTCGAAACACGCAGTTCCATTTCACAACTTTTTCTGCTGAAAATCTGAACCGACCGTAACCCGCATGTGAAAAACCGTTAGACGGTTGGTTGGGTGAGAAGATTCCCATTGCATGTTCACCCGAGGGTGTGGCAAGAATGACAGGAAATGCTTGTTCGCCCGGACCATCATCGAGGGGAGCTAGCTCTTTTTTCACGGGATTGTAGCACCAGAAATCAGAAAACTCGATAGGCATGTAGCCGGTTAAAGATTCGAACTGTCCGTACGTGTGCTTTTCACCTTTCGGTAATCTGAATTCCACTTTGTAGTTCAATAGCTGGTTGCTTCCGAACTCACCAATAGTGACTTCTTTCGTCAGAATATGTTCTGATAATGTTGATCGATTGAGGGCTCCATGACCGGCAGAATCTTCTCCGGGAGAAAGCCAAAACGCCATTTGTGTCACTGTTTTGAGATGGTTACCTTTGGCCTCAATTGAAAGCAATCGACTTGTTGAACTTGGTCCTGCTGCGTCCTTTGCTGAGCCTGCTTCGGTTGGATTAAAGCACTCTGCCCAAAAGGGTGTACTGAGCCCACAGTTGAAACTTGATGCCGATTGTAGTTGCCGACCGTGATCGGTGCTGTCAATAAATTCCTTCCCGTTATAGGTAATAGAGTGGATTGCTCCGGCTAATCGACTTGTGGTTGTGACTACTATTTGCTTTGAGCCTGTGCCTGCTTTTATGGTGGAATCACCTGATATTGGGACAACTTGTTGGGGAGTTTTAGCCTTGTTTTCAAACGAAGTGCACTCCTTACTAGAAAGTATGAGAAGCAGCGAGAGCGATACCATTGGGTTACTCCACACCGAGCATTCTGAGTTTTTTATCTGCCAGTAATGGCAGTGAATTAGATGGTTTGTTTAGGTAGAAGTATGCAGTTGCTGAAACGTCGTCACTTCGGTAGAAATTGATTCCACCGCGTGGATGGTTAGGACTGGTTATGGCTGGAAGGTTGGTCAGGTCGAGTAATCGATAAATATCTGGAGCCTTCTCTCGAATATTCAGAACATCCTCTCCATGAGTATCTAGTACCCAGACCGGCTTGTGAGGAATATTTTTTGCAATCATTTCTCGAATTCTTTCGATACCTGTGTTCCCCATTTGTTGGATTGTGACTTTGCAATCTTGGTGAAAAAAAATCGGGTCATCAAGGTGGTAACGATAGAAAGCATACTGATCTGCCTTATCATCATGTAGTCTTCCGTTCCTGTGCCTTGAAGTGTTGGGTGGGTAGTGTCGCCATCTAGATACACTTTTACTTCTCCTTCTCCAAACCATGTTCCGTTGTATGCAGGGTTGCCGATAACTCCAATGTTTGTGCCTAAAAATCTACCCTTACCTGTTATTCTTGGAAGAATTTCAAAGTCTTTTCCGATGGTTGTCTTGGGTTCTCTTCGCCATGAGGCGTGAAAGTAGAGTGCATTTGAGTCGAGCTTTTTGACCTCGGAGTAATTGATGTCATACCAAATGAGAGCGAAGCTACTTGCCTCATTTACAATCTGAATCCTAGCTCCCTTACGAAAGGGCATGGGGACTGTTGAGACAAATGAACGTCCCTCTGGGTTTGCAAAGATAGCTGATTCAAAAGATGCAATTTTTCCTAGCCCAACTCCAAAGAAGTCACCAATCGGACAATCTACTGCAGGTTTTGATTCACCATCCCAAAACATTTGGAGTTTGATGAGCCGGCGCTGTTCGGCGTTTCTGGGGATTGTTCCGCTCATCCAAATCCTTCGGATTATCCCCGAGCCTTTAATTTCACCGAGTGAAAAGGTTTGTCCAGGCGCGACAACTACAAATGCGTCACCTTTTGCACCTTGGTTGGTTTTGCCTGCGCTCCCTTTCGCTCCGGTCGGGTTTTCTGGGCTGATCCATCTAGTTTGTTCATCCGACATTCGGAACAAGTCTTGAGATTGAGAAATTGACGAAAGGCCGAGAGTGGACATAGATAATCCAATTATAGTAAGGACCTTTGAGAAAAATTTAAGCTGAAATTTCATGAGTGAGCGTTTAGTTGGTTCTATGAATCGCGAGCCGTTTGATGATGGGTTCGCCAATGCTTTTGTTAATTTTTAGACGAAGTGAGGTGAGTTTGACTGGTGCAAAACGATCTATCTTCTTGTGACCTATTGCTGTGCCGCTGGAGACTTCGACCCATTTGCCATCGACCTGTGCTTCAAGCACGTAGTCTCGAATTCTTTCGCCTTGGGATATATCTTCCATGATAATGGCGGCATCCACAAGGCTTGGAGCCGACGGACCGACTCGAACTTCGTATCCTTTTCCACTTACGTCAGCGATTGCGATGCCATATCGACGCTTGATTTCGGCTCCAAATTCCGCTGACCGTTTAACGTCTGGTGTAGGTATGAGCCCCGAGGTGTCGGGAGTATTGTTGAGAAGTAACCCTGCTCCATGACCTACACTTTGTTCATACATTTCCATTAATTTGTCGACGGACTTCACTGTGGATTCGTTTTTTGTATTCCAGAACCATGTGTTTCTCATTCGGCAATCAACCTCGTTTGGAAGCCATCGGTCGCCATCTGGATTTCCGTCCGCTGCTGTGAGGGTCCCCCATGTTTTTGAATCGAATTTTGCTCCGTTCCAAGCAGGATAAGGTGCGTAGCCTTCTTCGTTTCCAACCCATCGAATGGAGGCTTGAGGTCCTTGGAACACGACAGCGTTTGGCGCGTACTTTTTTAGGATGTCGTCCACACCAAAAGCCAGTGATCCATCGAACCAAACTTCAAAAATTTCCCCATACTTGCTGAGTAATTCTGTGAGCTGAGTACGAAACATGGATTCATATTCTCGCTGCTTTTGGGGTGTAGAGGCTCGTCCCCCCGTTTCGATTCCGAATTTACGATCCATCGGTGACAGGTACACCCCAAGTTTGAGTCCATATTTGCGGCAAGACTTGGCAAGATCGGCCATTATG
>JAPLCS010000142.1 GCA_026392145.1 Fimbriimonadales bacterium
ACCCCTTAGGCGAAGTGAACTTAGATTTGTTACAGGAGAAGTTGTCCAAACGGCAGGCCAGGCAAGAACTGGGATTGGAGGATAGTCAGCCAGTTCCATTTGTACTTGAAGAAGTTTCTTCGCCTCCTAACCCATCGGTTGGTACTACCATTGGAATTTTTGGACTTGGATGGACTTTGTTCACCACCTTCCACTGCATCATGATGGTTGGAGGCATGTTCAAAGCTTTTGGACCACTCGCATTTCTGTTGCTTGCATTCTATTCGATTTTT
Organism: Fimbriimonadales bacterium; assembly: GCA_026392145.1. Lineage (GTDB taxonomy): Bacteria > Armatimonadota > Fimbriimonadia > Fimbriimonadales > Fimbriimonadaceae > Fimbriimonas. Next base: position 273 of record JAPLCS010000142.1, read on the forward strand.
TTCATGGTCGGATACACAACGTTGAGGACGGCCTATCTAGCATTTTCAGCTGAAAGTATTCAGCTTGACAGACGTACTTTGACTGTCACAAGAAAAGCTGGACCCTTTGTGATTGAGAAGGTCATTGAACTTGCTCCTGATACTATTCCGGTGATTGAGTCAACTTCAGTTTGGATTTCAAATTCCTATCGAGGAGTAATGTCTGCTAGTAGGCAAGGTTCAAATGAGCAAATTGAAATGACTGATGTTCATGGCAAAGAAGTCTCAATCGCGGGTTTTGCTACGCGTGAATCTCGCGAAAAGCTTTGTAAAAAAATAAGCCAGTACCTTGCCGTAAGAGGCTAGGTACTGGCTATCTTTTGCTGGGGTGGCTAGTGAAAGTTAGTTTTTAGGCGGCAATGGCTTCAGCTGGAACAAGTGCCCAGTCTGACTTGATGATCGAGTAGACCAGTTGATTAACGTATTCGCCGTGAATCATCTCGCCATCTCGCTTGAGTCCTTCGGGAACTGCTTTGAGTCGTGCTGCTACTTTGTGGCTTTCGATGTTTGATTCAGAAATGGCTATTTCAATTCGATTGAGTCCGAAGTCTGAGAAGCAAAGATCAAGGGTGGCTTGACAAGCTTTGGTTGCGAGCCCTTTGCCAGTAAATCTTTCGCCAAGGATATAGCCGAGTTCAGCTGTACCGTGGAGTTGGTCGATCTTGATGAGAGAAACAATCCCGGCAATTTCTGAATCAACCATCACAAGCAGTCGGATGGCAGAGAAATTGTTAGCGTCGTTGACAGCCTCTTCAGTGAAAAGTCTAGAAGATTCGTCAGAAACAGGTCGGTCCATTCCTGCCACCCATGGCGAAAGGAACAGGAAGTTTTCGTCAAAGAACCGATGGAGTGCGGGCGCGTCTGCCGGTTCGATCAGTCTTAGCGTGAAGTCCATGCCACAATCTTCGGCGGTTTCTCAAAGTTCCTTAGTGAAAACCTAAAGTTTTTTCTGAACTTACTGATTTTAGATTCAAAATTCCGTGAAAAAAATCAGAGAAATTATGGTTTCAGGATGATTTTGTCGATCACTTGGCCCTTTGAATCGACCTGTTTAACTTCTGCAGTTTTGCTATCAAATTCCAACGTTGTAAAGGAATATCCAGGAAGATAGACTGCGGTGAAGGGCTTCCACTTAGATGGATTGTTTGCGAGCTTCTGATCATAAAGTTCTGCCCCTCCTGCCCCAGTTACAAAGTAAATTGGTTGACCTGCAAGTGGCTTAGTTCGCTGATAATTGTGGACATGTCCGCTGAACACCGCATTTACTTTGGCTTGATTTAGAATTGGTGCGATTGCTTTCATATACACCTCCTCTTTCTTCTTATCTGAACTGTGAAAGGGGGGATGATGGAAGGCGACAAACCTCCACTTTGCACCGGCACCTTTCTTGAGTTCATTCCTCAGCCATGCTTGCGGTGCTGGTTGCGACCAGCCGTTGTATGTATTGCTGTCTAATATCACCCAGAACGAGTTTCCGTATGTAAACGAAAAGTTTCCGAGATCTTTTGCCCACGATGGCTTGTTTTGAGGAAGATGCCAAAGCTTGTAGTAAGCGAGTCCATCAGGAAATTTTTTCAAGTCTCGATACGCCGTATCATGATTGCCGGCGGCTGCAACAGAAGGAACTCGAGAAAGCATGGGGCCATAGACGGGGAAGTGAAATTTGAAATACTCGTTTTCTCGGCCGTTTGGATAGACGATGTCGCCTACATGCACGATGAGATTCGCATCGTATTGGTTCATCTGTTTGGCGAGGATAGATTGTCCTGGAAGCCCTCTGCCTGAGTCTCCGAAGATGGCCACTTTTGTTTTGTTGGCAGGGGCGCTTCCTTTACCAAGAAA
>JAPLCS010000295.1 GCA_026392145.1 Fimbriimonadales bacterium
CCAGTATTTGTATATCCTCACCGGTTAAATCACAAGCGTGAACAATCTGCGTCCGCTCACCGAACAAGCCCAATGAATCCAAGTAAGGAATCACTCGCATTCCATTCACTCGAACAGGCAATCCCAGTTGCCGCCGAGATTCCGCAATCTGCCCAGAACCCTGGACAAAGAACTCATTCTCAAGCACCGTCTCATTCACGTGAATGCTCAAAGGAAGATCATGCAAAGCCAATTCACTAAGGGTCGACTCCAAAACCGTATGAGCAGCATGCGCAGAAACCGAAATGGACGGGAACCATTGCCGATTCATCTCTAATTTTTCATGCACCAATTTGTGTCTTTCATCCGGATTCTCATCAAATGCATCGAGCATCTCCTGAAAGACCCAACCCCCAATTCCAAGCCTGGCAAGTTCCTCAGCCGCCCCTACTCGGTCAGAATGTTCCCCAATCCAAGCTACTCCCGACCGAAAGTTCTCCTGAGCGGCAAGTTGGCAAGCCTGCTGAACGTCAACGCTCGACTCCTCACGCTTCATCCGCGTCAACTCCCATATCCACTCAAAGTAGTTCGGATGAGAAATCTTATCCAGCATCCCCCGATACTCCAAATGGGAATGAGCATTAACAAAAGCCGGAGCAACTAGGTACGGATTGGGAATTCCGGTATGGGGCCTAACCTCCAGTATTTTCCAATAAACAATCCTCCCACGTCTCTTCGTGGGAACAATAAGTGCTTCCAAACCTAATTGAAGGTGCCCCCCAACTACAATCCCATTCGGTCGAATCCAACGCTCGTAAGCATCAGAGATGGGAGAATCGAAAGCTAGTGATCCATCAGGCACGATTACAACATTACTGCCCACGCCTGATCGTATGCGGATCGGGAGAGAGATTTAGCATGAAAATCACAGAATAAGACATCGTAACGATATCCACGCATCAGGTTGAAATAGGTATCCACACTATCATCCGGAGCCAATGCCCTGCCCGAACCATGCCAATGCCCACCGCCGTCAAACATCATATTCACTTCAGCAGGCGCAGATAGCGACGTCCCATTCATGAACCGAAAAGCCAACTCCGTCCGATACAAATAACTCGACCGATAGGTTCTCCATAATGAAGGCGAACTCGTAAAAGCGTCCGGGAAATGGTTGTCCAGTACCCGTGTTCCTTGATCGGCAGGACACTGAAAAATCCCAAAACTTTTAATATAGGGCTGCAACACATCTGGAACCTCACCCATCGCCGCAATCTGGTTCTTAAAATCCGGCAACTCGTCCCAAATGCCCGGCCGATATTTGTCACTCGCATCAACAGCGTAAGGAAAAATATCATCATAGTCCGCCATGTAAAGCCCAAAAGCATTACCAATTTGCTTCAAGTTACTAATACAAGCGGTTTGTTTAGCAGCAGCCTTAGCACGAGCGAACACCGGAAACAGAATGCCCGCAAGAATGGCAATAATCGCAATCACCACCAACAACTCAATAAGAGTAAAAGCACGCCGCATACCATTCATCATACGACCGACAGCGTGCCTTACGTTTACCAAAAATTACTTTTTTGTTGAACTTTAAGGTCTTAAAGATTCAATAAAGAATTCCATCATCCTATCTTGCCGAAGTCCAGCATGTCCCTGGTCCACACCAACATATAATCGATACGGCTTCGAAGCTCTGTCCAAGGCAGCAATCAACTGATGCGTATTCGATGGGTGAACGTTATCATCCGCAGTGCCATAGAACAAGCACAATTTCCCTCGCAAATTATTCACATACTCCATCGCAGAACCCGCCTTGTATCCATCCGGATTATTCTGAGGGGTGTCCATAAATCGCTCAGTGTAAATAGAATCGTAGTGATACCAAGCCGTAACCGAGCTACTCGCACATGCCGCCGCAAACGTATCAGGGTGTCTCAACAGTGCCATACATGAGGCATACCCACCGTACGAAGTTCCTTCAATTCCAATCCGACTGCCGTCCACAAACGGCAACTTCGAAAGTTCGCGCATCGCCGCGGCCTGATCATCAATTTCAACAACACCCAGTTGCCGATATGGAGCCATCCTAAAATCTCTCCCCCGTCCCTTAGTGCCCCGTCCATCAACCCAAGCAGTGATAAATCCAAATTCACAAGTGGCATCAGGTCCCACAAAACGCTCTACACCAGACCCAGAATCAGGACCACTGTACACTCGCAAAATCACGGGGTACTTCTTGTTCGGATCGAAATTCTTAGGCTTTCGATAATAGCCGTAAATATCAGTTGATCCATCGGCAGCTTTCGCTACCAATCGCTCGGCAGGTCGATATCCACCAAAAGCATTCTCAGCCGCTGGCTCGCTCAGTGACTTGACGAACTTTCCTTTAATCGTACAAACCTGAATTCTCGGAGCCTCGGTCAAGGACGAATAAGTATCAGAAAAGAAGTTCAAATCATTGGAGAGTCGCACTTCATGGCTAAACTCAGGATCAGTGAGCCTGACATCACCTTTACCATCCCATCCAACCCTATGAAGCTGAAGATGATAAGGATTATTCCCAGAATGAGCCATGTAGAAAATCGTCTGAGAGATTTTGTCAAACTGAACAATGTTTTCAACTTCAAACCGATGCTGAGTAATCGGAGCAATAATCCCCTTATTCAAATCCCCCCAATAAAGGTTCCAAAAGCCGTTCCGCTCACTCCACCAAACATACTCACCCAACCCGTTAAACCAAACCATTCTCGGATTGTTTTCAACCCACCCCTTCGGATTCGATTCCTGAATAAGAGCTCGTGACTTGCCGGTCGAAAGATCACAAACGCACAGTTCCATCACGTTCTGCTTTCGATTCGTACGGTGAAAAAGTAGCGTCTTGCCATCCGGTGCAAATCGAACGTTGTAAATGTACTGAGCAATATCAGGGTCAGATGAAGCAAACGTTGTATCAATCTGAGTCAGCTTCTTCTTCTCGACATCAAACATCCAAAGCTGAACGGTGGGATTCGGAGCCCCCGCCTTCGGATAGGCCTCACTGTAGAGTTTGTTCTGGACCGCATTCTGATTCAGCGTCACAAAATAATCTGGAGTCTTCGACTCATCAAACCGGTAAAAAACGAGCCTAGTCGAATCACCCGACCACCACATCGCCTCCTGCTGATCAAGTTCCTCCCCATAAACCCAACTCGCAGTTCCATACTTAATCCGCTTCGTAACCGAACCATCAGCGGTGACTTTTATCAAGTCCACACCCTCACCAGGCTTAGCTCCAGCTTTCTTGACCGGTTTGATAACGACATTGTTGTCAACAA
>JAPLCS010000291.1 GCA_026392145.1 Fimbriimonadales bacterium
GCCCTCAACGTTGGCCTTTCTGCCCACGCCGAGCAGAATAACTTCCGCTTCAACCTCTTCAACCTCGGTGCCCTTCTTGATAAATGCCTTCCAGCCAGCCTTGGTCTTTTCAACTTTTTCAATGGTCGCACCGGTTTTGACCTTAATGCCCTGCTTAGTCAAAGACTTCCCAAGTTCTTTCCCAAGATCTTCGTCCATGACATTCAAAAGAGTTGGCATCATTTCAACCAGGGTGACATCCGTCCCGAGACCATTAAATACATAGCTGAACTCGCATCCTACAGCTCCACCACCCAAAACCACCATGCTCTTAGGGGCAAATGGTGCCGTTACCGCATCGTCCGAAGTCCAAACATTCTCATCTCGACCACCGCTCAATCCGGGAATCGGGATGTGAATAACCGATGAACCCATCGCAAGAATGAAGTTCTTTCCTCACAGTTTCGTTTCTTTGCCATCTTTCTCAACCGAAATGGTGTGGGCATCAATAAACTTTGCAAATCCTTCGACGTGTGTGACCTTGTTCTTCTTAAAGAGCATGCCAATTCCACTTCGCTCAGTAAGAACAATCTTCTCCTTTCGTTTAATAAAAGCATCGAAGTCCATTTCGGCGCCTTCGACTTTCTTCAGCCCAAAAGTATCCGCTTTCTTAACTTTGTGGAGCATTTCAACGCTAGCAATCATCGCCTTCGAAGGCACACAACCCCAGTTCAAACAAGTTCCACCAAGGTACTCCTTTTCAACACAAATAACCTTTGCACCGTGTTGGGCTGCTCGGATTGCGGCGTAGTATCCACCAGGACCCGCGCCAATCACTATTACATCTGCATCGAACTGATCATTTGCCATTTCTTGAGTTTGCTCCTGGGTTGCCGGTGTTCCCACCGAAGAGTTGAGATTTGAAATTGCCTCAATAATTGAAGCGACTGGCACTTGAGCTTGCACAGCTGGACCAGCGGTCACTTCGGGAGAGGGCGTGTTGGCCTGGCTTTCCATCTTTTCGGTCGAATGGTCTGCTGGATCAATCATCTCAAAGTCTCCAAGTTTTTCAACCCTGACTGTCTTCTCAAGTGTACCCGTCCAAATTCCGAGTAAAAACGTGAAGAAAACCTGCCCGTTAGACTAATATTCATCGGCATTTAACGTTAAAATGCACATTGCGCTCATGCAATTTCAGTCTAAATCGTTAACAAACTTAGTGGCAACCGTGGGAATCCTTTCCGCGGCAGCTCTCGGTAATGCTCAAACCAAGACCGTCAGGCTCAGCGTTTGGGATGGCGATAAGGCACTTGAAACCATTCGAGAACTATGTAAGCAATTTGAAGCGGAGAACCCTGGGGTCAAAGTCAAACTCGAAAACTACCCGGATTACAATCTCTATCACCAAAAGATGCTCATCACCTACGCAGCGGGTGTTGCCCCCGATGTAGTCATGATGGATCCGCAACACACCCAAGCACTCGCCGTCCGCAAAGCACTTTTACCCCTCCAACCATTTTTCGAAAAGACCCCCGGATTCAGCATTGACGACTACTACAAAAAGATCGTTGATGCCCACTCCTACCGAGGAGTCTGCTACGTACTGCCCAGGGACATCGCTCCCATGGGCCTCATCTACTACAACAAAGAAATGTTCAAGGAGAAGGGTCTCCCCATGCCAGACGGAACTTGGACATGGGATTTCAAAATCCGCCCTGAACTAAAAGAAAAGGACTTCCTGTGGGTCTGTCAGCAATTTGTCAAACAAAACAACGCAGGTAAATACACTCACTGGGGCTACACCTGCGCATGGCCTCAGCTCATTACCGACCAACTCATTTTTTCAACTGGCAACCTTCCGTACGATAATATGGAAGAGCCCACCAAGGTTCTTTGCGACTCTCCCGGCTACATCAAGGCCTTCCAGTTTTCAGCCGATCTCTCCAACAAACTCCACCTCTTCCCGAGTTCTAGCGAGGCATCCTCAGCGTTCGCAGGTGCAACCGCTCAAGCACTCTTCATCCAAAAGCGAGTGGCAATGTACCAAACAGGTATCTGGGAAGTTCCTCAGATGCGAAAGATGCTCGTTCCCGGCACCAAAGATTTCTTTGAATGGGATATCGTGGAAGCCCCAGCGTTTGCCGGATACGATGGAAAGCCCGTCAAAGGCTACACGACTGGAGGCTCCGGCTACGGAATCATGCGATCCGCAAAAGACCCAGACCTCGCATGGAAATTAACGAGATTCCTCGGTGGCGAAGCCGGAATGATTGCAATGGCAAAGGCAGGCATCGCTCAACCAGCCATTCAGAAACTCGCGAAGACCCCCGGAGTTTGGATTCCAGGCCCCAACACTCCCCTTGCCGAGCAATACCCTGCAAACAGAATCATCACCGATACCGAAGTCGATAACGTCCAATTCCCAACCACCTCCCGGTTCAGCCAAAGCCTCACCGATAGGGTCAACAAAGGTGTGGAACTCATCTTCAACGGTCAAAAATCTGCGGAAGAAGTTCTCAAAGAAAACAAAGTCATAGCTCAAGAAAGACTAGACGCTTTGATGGCAGAAGAAAACCTTCCCGCCTACAACTGGAATCTCGGAGGCCTCATCGCAGCAGTCATCCTTGGAGGAGTCGTCTTCTATGTCTACAAACCTCGTGCAAAGGGTAAGCCAAGTCAACTAGAAAAATGCGAAACAAAGTCTGCCTATTGGTTCCTGATGCCGTGGATTACCGGCTTCCTCATCTTCACCCTAGTACCAATGATCCTCTCGTTGCTCATGTCATTTGCCGATTGGGATATGATTCGAGAAGCAAAGTGGCGAGGGTTCGGAAACTTCAAAGAAGCATTCACCGCAGACCCATCATTCTATGTTTCACTGAAGGTCACGACCATTTACACCATCTTTAGCGTCCCGCTTGGAATCTTTGGGTCCATGATGCTTGCACTGTTGCTCAACCAAAAGGTGAAAGGGGTTCAACTTTTCAGGACGCTCTACTACATTCCCTCCATCACCTCAGGTGTGGCTGCATCTCTTATCTGGCTAAGAGTGTTCAACTCAGAATCCGGTCTACTTAACACCGTGCTCTATGGCCCCGATGGCAAATGGTTCCTCGGCAAAGCTCTCAGCAATTGGATCATGACCGATCCCTCCAAACCAGTTGACTGGATGGGACTTGATACCACCGCACTTCCTGCCCTCATCATCATGTCTCTTTGGGGCATTGGAGGCGGAACCGTCGTGTTTCTAGCTGGTCTCCAAGGCATTCCGCAGTACTACTATGAAGCCGCAACTCTAGATGGTGCTGGTATCTTGGGTCGATTCAAAAATGTCACTCTCCCGCTGTTGACACCTACGATTTTCTTCA
>JAPLCS010000243.1:0-4411 GCA_026392145.1 Fimbriimonadales bacterium
CTTAAGCCCCTTTTCGTTCTGCTCTTGGGTCAAAGGAGATGCAGTCGAAATGATCGCGAGCGTGTCTCCTGGCTTGAGTGCTTTTGGTTTCCTCATGCTAGGATCAGAGTATACAGTTTGCCGTTTGTTTGAATTACCGGGCAATTACCTAGAATGGATTAGGAAAGAAGGAGCCCGTTAATAATTTGTTGAGAACAATCCCTTTGTGTACTAGAAGCTGGAACGAATTGAGTCTCAGTTACCGTAATGGATTCAACAACTGACTGTTTTATTGCAGTGACCAAATTGCTACAATGACGGTCTGGACCTTCAAACATGACAACTGCGATTCTCTTTGCGTTTGCGGCGTACGACTTTTCGCCTGCACCTTCGGCCACTCATCTAACTTCACACCTCGCTGCTGAGCCCACTGTGACCTCACGTCTACTAAGGCAGCCTGATATTCATGGCAATACATTGGTTTTTGTATACGCTGGGGATCTATGGGCTGCTTCAACAGAGCCCAACTCTGTTGCACGCCGAATTGCATCGAATGTAGGTATTCGGGCGGCAAACCCTGCTACTGCACCTGTTGTACGTCCCCATATCTCACCTGATGGCAAAACGGTCGCCTTTACGGCCTCATATGATGGAGCGGCTAATGTGTACACCGTTTCATTAGAAGGTGGTGAGCCCAAGCGAGTGACTTACAGTAATGCTGGGGAACAGGTCGTCGGCTGGACGCCAGACGGGAAGATTGCTTTTATCACTTCAGAGGGTATGCCCTTTGCCGGACGACAAGCTCAACTAAAACTGGTCAGTCCTAATGGTGGACTGCCTGAAACAACCGCTCTGAACGAGTTCGCAGCCGGAACTTTTTATCCAAATGGAAAGAAAGTGGTCTATACCCGAGTAAACAGTTTTAACTTTAACTGGCGGAGATATCGAGGTGGCACCCAAGGGCGAATCTCTATTTACGACTTTGAGAAGAATGAGTATTCGGAACTACCTGCTAAGCGAGACCAAAACTATTTCCCAATGCTAATTGGCGAGGCGATTGTTTATGTCAGTGATAAGGCAAATGGAACCTTGAACCTGTTCAAAAATGTTAACGGTCGGGACAGCCAGCTAACTAAGTTTGAGGATGGAGATATTCGTTGGCCAGCTTCTGATGGCAAAACGCTTGTCTACGAGCGTAATGGTTATCTGAATCATTTTGATCCTGCCAAAGGAACAGAAACTCAATTGCAGATTCGGATTCCTAGCGAAAATCTGGCATCTCGTCCTGCCTTGAAGAATCTTGCGGCTAATTTGAGCGGCTTTGCGATTTCGCCAAGTGGAACTCGTGTAGCAATTGACGCACGAGGGGAAGTTTTCTCAGTTCCAGCCAAATCGGGCGAAACAAGGAACATGACAAATTCAAGTGGTTCGCGGGAAGAGTCTGTAGATTGGTCTCCTGATGGGAAGTGGATCACTTATATTAGTGATAAAACGGGAGAGCGAGAACTCTACGCTCAGCCTCAGCAGGGAGGCGAAGAAAAAGCCCTTACCTCCAATTCACCCTATCGGATTGAGGGTTATTCATGGTCTCCAGATAGCAAGAAAATTTTGTTTACCACCGTTGACCTTAAGGTTTATTCGCTGGATATTGAGACCAAGAAAGTTACCTTGCTAGAAAGCGTTGAAACTGGAACTGCCGGGTTCGCTTTCAGTACTGATAGCAACTATATTGCCTATTCACTTGGCAGAGCTAATGGTTGGAAAGCGATTTACATTTTGGAACTGGCGACCGGAAAGAAGAACAAGGTCACCGAAGGGTATTTCGATGACGGGTCGGTTGCCTTTGATCGAAACGGCAGTTACCTCTATTTCTCATCCAGCCGAACCTTTTCACCAACTTTTGGCGAAACAGAATTCAGCTTGAAGCAAGAGAATTCAACTCGACTTTATGCTTTGCCTCTGCGGGCGGATTTGCCTCATCCGTTTGCTGACAAGAACGAGGAAGAAAAGTCAGGGGTTGAGGAGAAAAAAGAGGACGCTAAGTCTGAGTCTAAGAAGATTGATTTCGAGGGTATTGAATCTCGAGCAATTGTCTTACCAATGCCTGCTGGTAACTATGGACGTTTGCAAGGTGCTGACAATGGATTCTTCTATGTTTCAGAAGGCACGCTGTTCCAGTATACGCTTGGCCAAAAGCAATCGACACCTCTCTATCAGGGCATCGGGGCTTTTGTATTTAATCCGAACATGTCAAAGATTGCAGTTCTTGGTGCGGGTGGGCTTCAAGTTTTGAATGTTCAGCCAGGATTGACCTCGCAAGGTGGTCGAGTTGACCTTGGAAATGTGGAAGCCATTATTGATCCAAAGGCAGAATGGAAGCAAATGTTCTGGGATGCTTGGCGCTATGAGCGGGATTACTTCTACGATAAGGGCATGGCGGGTGTTGACTGGGTGGCGATCGGTAAAAAATACGCAGAGTACTTACCGTCGGTTAACCACCGTAGTGATTTAAGTTACATCTTAGGCATGCTCATTGGAGAACTAGGAACAGGACATGCTTATGTTCAAGGGCCAGGAGACGTTGGCTCGATGGGTACTCGAGTGCCCGTTGGCACGCTCGCAGCAGACTATGAGGTTAAAAATGGAGGGGTAGCCTTCAAGAAAATCATTCGAGGTTTTAACTACTTGGAAGAAACTCAGACACCTCTCGGACTTCCTGGAGTTGGTGTTAAGGAAGGAGAGTTCCTTGTTGCTATAGATGGAAAGGCAGTTACGCCAGAAGCTCATCCGAATCAACTGTTGATAGGGAAAGTGGGCAAGTTGGTGACTTTGAGTGTGAACTCCAAGCCGGGTCTAGAAGGTGCTCGAAAAGTATTTGTGCGACCTATTGCTTCTGATCAGCGGGCTAGGTACGAGGAGTTTATCGAAGGCAATCGATTGATGGTTAGCAAACTTTCTGGAGGAAAAATTGGATATATGCATATCCAAAATACGGCCGAAGAGGGAAGTTCCGACTTTGTTCGTGGATTCTGGTCACAGTCGGATAAAGATGCGATGATTGTTGATGAACGATGGAACGGTGGTGGTTACATTCAACCATGGTTCGTTGAGACGCTGAAGCGCAAAAAGCAGGCAATGATTCAACCGCGTAATGGGATTGATTCTCCGGAGGCGGCAACGATTGAGGGACCGATGGCGATGCTCATCAATGGCTATGCCGGATCGGGCGGTGATTTCTTCCCCTACATGTTCAGGCAGTCAAAGAGGGGTCTGCTCATCGGAAAGCGAACATGGGGTGGACTGGTTGGAATTAGTGGTGGCTATTCACTCGTTGATGGTGGAAGTTTGACCGCTCCTTCTTTTGCCATTTACAACGCTGAGACGAATGAGATCATTGCAGAGAATACTGGTGTTGATCCTGATATGGATATTGACAACCGCCCTGATTTGGTTGCTCAAGGCAGAGACCCTCAATTGGAGGCAGCAGTTAAGCATCTGATGGATGAGTTGGCCAAGCAGCCTGCCAAGAAAACGAGGAAGGACACGCCGAAGGTTGGAAAGAACGGGAAGATAAACCCATAGTTAGGTGAATCAATAGGCGGAAGAATCCACTCCCTCGGGGGGTGGATTTTTCTTTGTCGGGTATGCAATACTATAAGTTCGCGCCCGTACGTTCGGGCATTAGGAGCGAAACTTGGCCAAGCCTACTGCGATCAAACCCGAAGAAGCTTTTGCACGATCTTATGCAGATCGACTTATTTTAGAAAAATTGTCCGAGATGGATGTCGCAGTCAAGCTCGGTGAACTTGCCGACAAACTGTCCGACGAAGGACTTGGACTTGCTGCCGTGCGATCTTTGATGGCATCAAATCCAGATGTTTTTGCGTTTCACGAGCGGCGGTGGATGCCTGCAGCTAGGTTGAATAGCATCGGTCGTCCAGTTGCTGAAATCATGAGAGCATTGCTGGATAGCTTTGGAGCGCCAGTTAGTTTCAACATGATTTTGACTGAGGTTGCAAGAGTGCGACAACAAGAAGTTGAAGTGCTGGAATCAACGGTGCGACGATTTGCTGAGAGAGATCCGAATTTTGTTTTGCTCGATGATGACCGAGTTGCAATGATTAAGTGGGGATTTGTTGCCAATGAGGAAACGTTGGAGCGCGCTCTGGCGATCAACGGAATCAACAAGGAAAGATACGAAGAGGTGAAAGCTAAGCTTGGTAACCTTGATTTCCGAGGTTCTAACTGGGCGGTTGAAGCGCTGAAGCATGCGCCACTGTCACTTAAAGAAATTAGTGCTGTTGCTTTTGGCTCTATCAACAGCGACAATCCACGAAGCACTCTGATTTATAACATCAAAGATGTTTTGCGAGCGGTGTTCTCAGTTCCTGGATACGTTTACATCACCGATGGAACGCTGGTTACCGAAGCT
>JAPLCS010000243.1:4420-19846 GCA_026392145.1 Fimbriimonadales bacterium
CTGAAGCCAAGAACTTGGTTTCTTTCGCTGTGAAGTTGGCTCAAAAGCTCACTCCAACGATTGATGTTGATGACGCCCAACCGATTGAACTCAAGCCTGAAGATATTGCTAAGGTTGTGAAGAAGGTCGTTGAGTCAGAAGAATCAGTTACTAGTACAAAGCTTCTTGAAGAGTACTTTGAAATTACTCCTGGTACCAAGACATTTATCGATGACTTCGCAAACATGAACAATGCCTTGCGTGCGGATGCGAGTGTAGTTTGGGTTGGTGGAGACAGGTTTAGAAAGGCAGGAAATGTGCCTGACTATATTCATGAAATTCCGGCGCCGTTTGAATTTTTCCAATCTGGTGTTCTGAATGAAGAGAATGAAGAGGTAGACGTTGAGCTTACCGACGAAGGATTGAATAGCTCCTTGCGTAAGTTGCTCCAGCACCCACTTGCCCTTGACGTTGAGGACGAGGATATTCAGCCAGCTTTGAAGAATCAGCCTGATTCGATCAGGTTGGTAATGAAGTCGATTCACCGAGAACTCGGGACTTTCCCGCTTGCTCAGCTGCCAACGGGATGGATTAGTGATGAGCCAAAGGTTCAGGAAACTATCTTCGTTGATGGCTCAGGGAAAGAGCTACAGGTTTGGGTGAATAACGAGACTCGCCTGATGTACGGACTCATTGATTGGTGGCTTGACCAACCTATTGAGAGTGGGGCGGTCTTTACCTTGACCAGAACTCCTGAACTGAACGTTTTCGATTTTGCGTACCTTGATCAGCCGGATCCAGTTGTTTACATTAGTACTCAACGCATGGAAGAGTTGCGAACTCTTGGTGCTGAAGCTGAAGGAAAGAGCACGCTTGACCTGCTGATTGAGGTCATGAGTCACTGGCCAAAGGGTGCCGACTATCTTACGGTTCTGGCAGAAATTAACGTTGCGAGAAGGACATCTCGACGGCTTGTAGCTTCATTGCTTAGTAGCTATCAGTGCTTCTATCAGCGATCTGGCTCACCAGTTTGGCACTTTGACAGCAAGAAAGTTGAACAAGGGTTTGACAAGAGCAAGAAGAAATTTATCAAGAAGTAAGGCAGTGGCCTGACGACCTGCCGGTGAATCCCGGTGACGTATGGTGCCTCAAGAAAGATGCAAATTGGCGTGAATTTTCTTGAGGTATCATTCAATAGCTTAGAAAAATGGCAAATACGAAATCATCCAAGAAAGACCTGCGAAGAAGTGCCAAGCGCACCGCGCAAAATTCGTCCACTAAGACCGCTCTCAAAACTTATGTGAAGAAGTCACGGAAAGCTACTGCGGCGGGTGTACCAGAAGATATCAGCAAGAACTTGGTTCTTGCGGTAAAGAATCTTGACAAGGCGGTTCAGGCAGGTGTCATTCATAAGAATCAAGCTGCTCGAAGAAAATCTAGAATAGCAAAGCAGGCTGCTGCGGCACTGAAAGCTGCTGGAAATTAAATACTAGCCTAGTCTAAGCAACATACGAATGGGTGGAAGTTTTGTACTTCCACCCATTTTGTGTTTTGAGTGGATTCACAACGTAGAATAGAAAAGATGTTAGAGAAAGAGTTTCCGCAGACTGAAGAGGAGTGGAGAGGAATATTGACTCCAATGGAGTTTCATGTCCTTAGAGAGAAGGGGACTGAACGACCATTTACAGGCGATTACTGGAACCACCACGAGAAGGGGACTTACCGATGTGCGGGATGTGGAGAAGAACTTTTTTCAAGTAATGCCAAGTTTGATTCTGGTTGCGGATGGCCTAGTTTCTATGAGGGTTTAGATCGTTCAAAAATTGAAGAGCACGAAGACGATAGCTACGGGATGAGGCGGGTGGAAGTTACTTGTCGAAGTTGTGGAGGGCACTTGGGACATGTCTTTCCAGATGGATTTGGGACTCCGACTGGGATGAGATATTGTATCAATTCCGTGAGCATTAAATTCGTCCCCGAATGAAGAGTTCTCAGACTCAAAACTCAGCTGAAATCGTTCCAATAATTCTCTTTAATAATCTGTCCGTCAATGTAATTCTTTCTGACCAGATGGGTATACTCCTCCTCGGCTGAAACACGCCACATTGTCGCGAGCGACATAGGAACGACCGAATGCCTGGCACCGGAAAAGTAATTCAAATCCTCGGCCCCGTTGTGGACTGCCGATTTCCATCCGCAGAACTTCCTGCGATCTACAATGCGATCGAAATCAGGGATGCTGCTCGCGGAATCGACATCACTTGCGAAGTTGCACAGCACCTTGGCGATGACCTAGTTCGAGCTGTTGCACTCGCATCCACCGACGGTTTGGTGCGGGGAATGGACGCTGTTGATACCGGAGCTCCTATCACTGTTCCTGTTGGCAACGAGACGCTTGGTCGAGTATTCAATCTTCTAGGTAAGCCAATCGATAATGGACCTGCTATCGAAGATGGTGTAAAGCTACCCATCCACAGAAAGCCACCTACATTCGAAGAGCAGTCGACTAAGGTTGAACTTCTTCCAACTGGACTTAAGGTTGTAGACCTTTTGATTCCGTTCAATAAGGGTGGAAAGATTGGTCTATTCGGTGGCGCTGGTCTCGGAAAGACTGTCACGATTCAAGAATTGATCAGAAACATCGCTGTTGAAGCATCTGGTGTTTCGATGTTTGCTGGTGTTGGTGAGCGAACTCGCGAAGGGAATGACCTTTGGCTTGAAATGAAAGAAGCCAAGTTCAAGGATAAAGATGGCACTGAGCGCTCTGTTCTTGATAAGACGGCGATGGTCTTCGGTCAGATGAACGAACCGCCAGGAGCACGACTTCGCGTTGCTTTGACCGCTTTGACTATGGCTGAATACTTCCGAGATGAAGTTGGAAGCGACGTTCTAATCTTCGTAGACAACATTTTCCGATTCGTTCAAGCAGGTTCTGAGGTTTCAGCTCTTCTCGGGCGGATGCCATCGGCAGTTGGTTACCAACCTACGCTGGCGACCGAAATGGGACTTCTGCAAGAGCGAATTACTTCTACCAATAAGGGATCGGTTACGTCGGTTCAAGCGGTTTATGTTCCTGCAGACGACCCTTCTGACCCTGCCCCGGCAACGACGTTCTCGCACCTTGACGCTTACGTGTATCTTGAGCGATCGATTGCATCGAAAGGGTTGTTCCCGGCGGTTGACCCGTTGGCTTCAACTTCAAAGAACTTGGATCCAATGGTGGTTGGAACCGAACACTATGAAGTTGCCCGCCGAGTGCAGCAAACGCTTCAGAGATACAAAGAGTTACAAGATATTATTGCGATTCTTGGTATTGACGAATTGTCAGACGATGACAAGCAGCTAGTTGGTCGAGCACGAAAGATTGAGCGGTTCCTTTCGCAGCCATTCTTTGTTGCTGAGCAGTTTACAGGAAACACCGGTCGATATGTTTCGATTGACGAAACAGTTGCATCGTTCAAAGAAATCGTTGATGGTAACCTCGATCACTACCCAGAACAAGCATTCTTGTACTGTGGTGGCTTGGATGACGTCCACGAGAAAGCCAAGAAAATCATGGCTCAAGGCTAACGATGGCACGAGAATTCACCTTATCAGTAGTCGCTCCTGATCGAGAAGTCGTAACGGCTTCAGCAGTAAGCGTTGTGGCTCCGGGAGTCGATGGTTACTTCGGCGTCATGGCTGGACACGTTCCGGTTGTTTCTGCTCTAAAGCCAGGAATACTTGAGTACGTTGACAATTCCAACGGACGACACTATGTGTATGTTGGTGGTGGATTTGTTCAAGTGGGTTCCGATAAGGTGACCGTTTTGGCGGACGAAGCTAGGAGCGCTGTTGATTTGGATGTATCTGACGCCGAAAGGTCCCTCGAGGAAGCCCGTAAGGCACTTCGAGGCGAAGATTCAACCATGACCCAACCAGAAGCAATGCTCGAACTTGATCGTGCAACCGCAAGATTGAAAGCAGCACGTTCCGCAAAGTAACTCTTCACATTTAATAGTTAAGAATTAGCCCCTGGTGGAAACCACCGAGGGCTATTTTTTTTTCGAATCAGGTAAATTTGATCTGAAATGCCGACGTTAGAGCAATTGGAACTTGTTCGGCAGATCGCTGCGATAGAAAAATCCACTCGAAGTCATTCGAACCAAGGATGGGTGAGCCTTCTATCCAGTGATCTCGATGAATTAAAGGGAGGCGCCATCTCAGAATTTCTTCGCTTTCCACTAAAGACGCGACATTCGGTAGAAAATGCTGCCGTCTCTTTGGTTCAACTCAACTTTGGCTGGTGTTCCTTTTAGAGCCAGTGATTCGAATAACTGACGATTCTTTCGTAGGTTTGACTCACCGCCTGCGATGTCTTCTGTAGTTGGAGAAAGTTCTTGCCTCATGCTATCTGCCAATAAGCCCAAGTCTGTCGTTGGAGATATGGTTTTCCAGACGCCATCTCCAAGGCCCCTCGCCGAGGCAATTGCGGCGAGTAACGCACACTCCTTGGCTGAAACAGATCTTTTCAGACTGATATTTATAACCTTAGTTTTGCGCCCCGTGCTCTGGATTTCCCGTATCTTACTTGGTACCTCGGAGAGACAGTGCGAGCACCCGAAGTCGGCAAAAATCAGCGTGTCATTCATTTCTTCCGGTTTTAGAATTGCCCTGAGTGCTGTCGCCTGTTCAGTTGATGAGGTCTGCCAAATTGCGGGAAGCCGAACAAGTGGCGCAAAAATGTTTCCGCAAACTAAGAAGATTGCGAGAGCTTTGGATTGTACTGACACCTTTGTCAGAAGTCGAAAGTGCCAGCTAAATGCCGTGCCGATAAAACCAAGGCATGCTAGAATGCACCACGTGCAGACCGAGTGAAGCTTGAAGATCGCCAAGAATTGGTAGAGAACCGCCACTCCCGCTGGAGCAAAATATAAAAACGAGAGTGCCAGTTTCTTTTTTCCAGACATATCGTCCGGCAATGGAACAGCAAGCATCTGGACAAGCGCAATCAGCCCTCCAAGAAGAGAAAGTCGAATTGGCCCGAGATAAGCATAGGTTGAGGTCAAGGTGCCAGAGCAGCCAGACCCAAAAAAACAGAACTGCGAGACTTCAAATTGTGCGACAGCGGCACCGGTAAGGCCGATGAGCGAAAAGAATAGAAATATTTTTCCCATATTTTCAATAATATAATATAATATGATTACTAGGAACAACCTATCCACGCAGGTAGGAGGTGACGAGAAGGAAAACAATGAAGAAAAACTGGTTCGTAGCTTTGGTCTTGGTGGTACTTGCGGTCTCTGTTTCGAGCATTTCCGTTGGAGCCAACCCCTGTCCTGTCGACGAGGTCACTGTGCAATGAGAAGTAGATACCTCCAAATGCACTCGACAAAATGTTTTGCCACTGTGATTGCGCTGGTTGCGTGTGCGGGTCAATCTTTCGCCGGCGTTTGCCTGAAGTGAGAGATGACTTGTGATACCCCGCCTGGCACCGTAACGACGGATACCTTCTCAATTCTGGGGTTTCCAATCAATACTTTTGAAACTACAGTTCTGGCGAGTAATCCTCACAAGGATTGTGTCCTTGGTGCAGTCTGGAATTGGTGCACTAGTTCTGGATCGGTCGACTGCCTGACAACCTCTAAACGAACATATTCCCACTTGACAGGAACTTGGGGCCCTACAACACTGAGTACATCGAAAACATCAACATGTTGAAAGCATCGTTTAGAACGATAAAGATGCTCACGTCGTTTACTTTCGTAAGCGGCGTGTGCGTCTGCAATGCGACTCCGGATTGGAAGCGTTTTTTTAGCCTAGATTCGGTATCTGGACAATACAGTATTTCGAAATCCCAGAAGACTTCTTCAGTCGTTCCCTCGACTGGTGTATCTGGAAATTCAAGCCGAATCCAACAAAACCCCTCTGATTCGATTTCAAAAGGGAAGTTCTCGTCAGGGCCAGAAGGTGTTTGGAATATCAAAGAGAAAGACAACGGCTTGGATTTCTCGGCGATCTACAAAGACACGATCCTTTTCGGGTTTTTAAGTAATGATCCGGATTTTCCACAAAGAGCCGGCGGCGTGTACGGGAGTGACCTCCCTATAGAGCCGCTTGGTTTGCCGCACGGTCATCCTGTCTCAAAGGTGGGTTTTTTCGGACGGCATGATTCGTTAGCTTCGTTAATGTCGACTTTTCGGTGGGAGGAGCCTACCGAGAAGAACGGGCAACGAATATATTCTGGTTCGTTGAGATTGCAAACGGGCGTCAAACCCGCTTTCACTGCTGTGATATTGGAAGATGTAAAAACATCGAGATTGCGTTCAATTCAAATTCAAGACGATAAAAACACTCCGGGCTTTTCGTACTTGGAACGCACTGAATTTGAATTTGATGAAAAGTCTCCTATTCTGTTTCCGGTTAAGTGGAATTGGATGTTTGAGTATAAAGAATCGGCTTCGTTAGGTAACGGCAAGTGGTCGGATCCCGTGGTTCAGGCCGAGTCGAGCACGATTAAGGTAGACAAACTCGTTGTTCAACCTTATAAGCTTGTTTTTCCCTTCAAAGACGGCTATGTTTTTTGGAAAATTGGAAGAAAACCACCAACACTCGTTTTGAACAATGGTACGTTGGACTCAATTGATTCTGTGCCTACCCCCGAGCGGCCAAAGTCGTACGTGTTGTATTACTCTCTTTTTGGTTGTGCTCTTTGCGTAAGCTTCTTGATCGTCATGCTGATCAGGAGGCGTAAGTCTTCGATTGTCTGACTTGCGTCATTCGATCTTCGAGCGCTCAAATCGTTCTTTTATCTGGCAGATACAATGCTCGAACTCGAACGTACCATCGCAAGACTCAAAGTCGCCCCGCACTGCTAAGTAACACTTCCCACAAAAGAGCTTGCCCCTGATGAATGTCGCCAGGGGCAATTTATTTCGAGTCAGGCAAATTTGATCTGAAATGCCAACAGTAGAAAAATTGGAGCTTGACCGAGCAATGGCGCGACTTAAAGCCGCGCGGTCTGTCAAGTAAAGCATAACCTCTGAAATAGTCCTCTGCGAAATTGCTGAGGGCTATTTTTGTATCAATTATTTGAGAGAGCCCTCGATGAGGGCTTAAAGATTCCCATGAATAGCTATTTTTCTCATCCACTAAGTCAGCAACAAGCTGAAGATAAAGCCGTAGGCTGCATATTAGGCGGTGCAATAGGGGACGCATTGGGAGGTCCGGTTGAGTTTTTGAGCTTAGATCAAATTCGTTCGAAGTACGGTCCCAATGGAATTCAGGAATTTGATGTTGCCTATGGAAAGGTGGGAGCGATTACCGATGACACTCAAATGACACTTTTTACGATAGAAGGGTTGATTCGGGCTAACGTACGAGGAACTTTAAGGGGAGTTTGCCATCCGCCCAGTGTTGTAGGTTATGCGTATCAAAGGTGGATGAAAACACAGAGTGAGCCATACGCTAGTTTCAGCATTGATGAAAAGATGCCCGGTTGGTTGGTATTGCACAAGGAACTCCATCATCGCAGAGCTCCAGGTTTAACCTGCTTGTCTGCACTTCGACAGTGGAAAGAAAGTGAGGCAAACAATCAAAGCAAGGGATGTGGAACTGTGATGAGGTCAGCACCTTTTGCTTTCTTTTATGACCCTTGGAAGACAGCTTATGATTGTGCTGGAATCACTCATGGTCACGAAGAAGCGAAAGTATCTTCTGCCATTCTTGCACAGGCAATTTATTACATTTTGGAATCGAACGGAGTGGAAAATGCATTCCACAAAGCGTGTGAGTTAGATACAACCAACTCTCTCTCAAGCCAGCTTGTAAGAACCGCTCTTGATTTAGCTCATTCATCGGTTGATCAATATCGCGCTATTGAAAGTTTAGGACTTGGATGGGTTGCTGAGGAAGCCCTTGCCATTGGTGTGTACGCAGCGGTGAAAGCGGATAGAGATTATGAATGTGGTGTTCGTATTGCTGTGAATCATAGTGGAGACTCGGACAGCACAGGATCAATATGTGGAAACATTATGGGGGCTTTTCTTGGTGAGCGCGCATTACCGAGCCGATGGGTTCAACAAGTAGAACTTTCTGATGTTATCCGAGAAATCTCAGTTGACATGGTCACTAATTTTCCACCTGATTCGGAAAATCATACGCCAGAAGAAACAAAGGCACTCACGGACGCATTCTGGGACAAATATCCTGGTTATTGAGCTTTGAAGTTTTCTTAATGGGCTGGGAACACGACTTTAAGTACTTCTGGTGCTAATTTCACAAAGTGTACAGTGAGTTTTTCTCTGACATTTTCAGGGACATCTTCTTCGTAATCTTTCTTGTTTCCTTCCGGGAGAATAAGCGTTGTTACTCCGGCTCGCTGAGCAGCAAGTACTTTTTCCTTGATTCCACCCACTGGGAGAACTTGACCAAGAAGGGTGATTTCGCCTGTCATGGCAAGTTTAGGAAGAATCTTTTGATTCGTCATCAGACTCACAAGTGCGGTGAGCATGGTGATTCCAGCGCTTGGGCCGTCTTTGGGAACCGCTCCTGCCGGAACATGAACGTGAATCTCAGATTTTTCAAATGTGTCTGGGGAGATGCCTAGCGCTTTGGTGTTGGAGCGAAGATAGCTCATCGCAGCGGTCACGGATTCTTTCATCACGTCGCCAAGTTGACCTGTTACCGTCACAGTGCCTTTTCCTGGCATTTTTGTTGTTTCAATGAAAAGAACATCTCCGCCGACTGGTGTCCACGCTAGACCAATTGCGATTCCGGGAACGAGCTTTCGCTCAGAAATAGCATCATGAAGGTACCGAGGTGAGCCAAGATCCTCTTTTATCGTTGCAGGCGTAACACCAAATTTTTCCTCACGCCCCATTGCAAATCGCATAGTGACTTTTCTGACCACTGATCCTACTTCACGCTCAAGATTTCGGACGCCAGCTTCTCTCGTGTAGTATCTGATGAGGTCCTTTAACGCAGGTTTTGAAATTGAAATCTGTTGTGAATTGAGGCCATGCTCTTCAATTTGTTTGGGTACGAGGTGCCTTGCGGCAATTTCTACCTTTTCTTCTTCTGTATAGCCACCTAGCTCAATGATTTCCATGCGGTCTCTTAATGGAGCTGGAATTGTATCAAGTCGATTCGCGGTAGCAATGAAAAAGACTTTTGATAGATCGAATGGGGTGTCAAGGTAATGATCTCTGAAGGTTGAATTTTGTTCCGGATCAAGGACCTCGAGAAGTGCGGAGGATGGATCACCTCGGTGGTCGCTTCCAAGTTTATCAATCTCATCCAATACCATGACAGGGTTGTTGGTACCTGCTCGTCTAATGGATTGAATGATTTGTCCTGGCATGGCGCCGATGTAGGTTCTTCGGTGGCCTCTTACCTCGGCTTCATCTCTCATGCCCCCTAGTGACAATCTGGTGTAGTTGCGTCCCATTGCTGTGGCAATAGATTTACCAAGTGAAGTTTTTCCCACGCCTGGAGGGCCGACAAAGCATAGAATCGGTTGCTTAATCGCGCCTTTTTTAACAATGCGAACTGCGAGGAATTCAAGAATTCTCTCTTTAATCTTTTCAAGTCCAAAGTGATCGTTGTCTAGAACTTTCTTCGTTTTCTTGAGGTCAAGCACATCCTTTGTTTCTTTGTTCCAAGGAAGCGCAATAATAGTTTCGACGTAGTTTCTGGCTACGGCATATTCGGGAGAAGATGGATTCATTCTTCTCAGCCTGTCAATTTCTCTTCGAACATCTTTTAGGGTGACCTCTGGAAGATTCGCATTATCAACTTGTTCGATAAGTTCATACAAGTCGTCACCTCGTTCATCGGATTCTCCTAATTCTCTTTGAATTGCCTTAAGTTGTTCGCGAAGATAGTATTCACGTTGACTTTTACTCAGTTCGGTATTTACTTCGTGGTGTACTTTGCTTGTGAGTTCAAGCACTCTGACTTCCTTTGCAAGGATTTCGAGAAGCAGTTTGAGGCGAGGTTCCAATTCTCTTTCTTCAAGAATCCGTTGCTTGTCTTCGACACTGATTGACATGTGAGCGGCGATGAGATCTGCCATCACATTGGATTCGTTCACCGCTTTAGTCAGCGATTTAAGTTCATCTGGCATGCCTGGTGACAGGCGAATTGCCTGTTCAAAAATAGAGGCAACGGTTCTCCTCAGCGCTTCAATTTCTTCTTCGGTTCCGGGGACCATTTGTGGCTCATCGATTACTTCGATTTTTGCCTTCATGTATGGTGAGGACTCGATGGGTTCAAGAATCTTGAATCTTTGGACGCCTTGTACGATGAGCCGAACTGCATCGGGAAGTTTAACCAAGGTGCGGATTATGACCGCACAACCATAACCGTAAATTCCATCGAACCCTGGCTCATTGCTGTAAGGATCACGCTGAGTTACCACACCCACGACCCTATTATTGGAACTCACAGCCTCGTCAATAAGTTGAATACTGGACTCCCTAGACACACTGAGAGGGGCAATTAACATCGGGAAAATGACATTTTCTCTCAATGGAAGAATGCTGATCTCATCTGGAACAATTGGTTTTTTTTCATCATCATTGGCTGCCAATTCCGCAACCAAGGCTTCCATCACAACATTGGTTGCGATTTCGGATTCAGTGAGTTCTTCGTCTATGGGGAGTTTTATTTCAGACATCTTTGTTTTCAATCGTGATAGTTTTGGGTTCGGTCGCTGGCTTTGGAATGAGCACAATTAGGAGACCATGTCGAAAGTGTGCCCTAATGTTAGCGGCATCAATCGGAATATTTGGGAGCCTAATTGATCTTCTAAAATCACCATACAAAATTTCTAGTTGATATACTCCTACGACGTTTTCTTCGGAGCCTTGGTTCTCTTCACGATGACCTCGAAGTGAAATTGTATTTTTTTGAGCATCGTAGGAAAGTTCAATTGCATCTGAAGGGACGCCTGGGAGTTCGGCCTTGAGTACGAGACGACTGGTTTCTTCAATCAGGTCAATCTTGGGCTCCCAGGATTGTGAGTTCGCTACTTTTGGACGTAGCGATGTGAATTCCTCAGAAACGAATTCTTGGTAGAGAACTCTCAGTTCGTCACTTCCTAACCAGAAGAAATCTATTTTCTTTCCCACTCTGTTTTGTTGGCCTCTGTATTATTGTGACTCTAGACGGAGCGGATTTGTCCAAGCCCACACGGAAAGTAGCACGGTAATCATTCCGGCAAGTTGCATTGCAAAGGCTAATCCATGAGATTCCGCTACATAGCCAAAAGCTAACGTACCAATCGGACCTACTCCATTAAGCGCCCAAATATGCATGCTTACCACTCGACCTCTCAGGCGTTCGGGGGCAATCATTTGGAAGAGGGAATTACAAGTGTTAAAAATAGTCACACCGCTCATTCCGAGAAGGATAAGAATCGGAGTTGCTACCAACAACGAATGTGTAAACGCGAGTAATACGAGGCTGATTCCCATGACTGACACCGCAGACCTGATGAGTTTTCCCTTTACGTGTCGGTCTGAAGTTTTGGTTGTCACAACTAGTGCAAGGATTGCGCCTATGCCAATTGCGGTGTATACATGACCAAGCCCATCTTTGTTGACATGGAGAATGTCCTTGGCGATTGCTGGAATTTGGGCGAGGTAGAAAAGGCTGAAAAGTGAAATTGAAATTTCTAAAATGAGGAGCATTCTCAGGCGTGGCTCTCTCCACGTGTAGCGGAAACCTTCGATAATGAGGTCAACCATCCCTTCATCACTTCGCTGTTTTGCCGTGAGGTCTGCTCGGATGGCTAATCCAGCAAAGATGAGAGCAAAGAACGATAGGCCATTGACCCAGTAGCATGATTCAACGCCAATCTTGGCCAGAAGTAGTCCACCAATTGCGGGTCCTACTACTCGTGCGAGATTAAACGTGAGTCCCTGGAATGGAATTGCAACTGGTAGATCTTCGATTGGAACTGTTGAACTGATAATTGATTGTCGAGCGGGCATTTCGAGGCAAGATACGATTCCATTCAGCAATGCTACTAAGAGTAGATATTCAAGTTTCAGCAGTTTGAGTGTTGCCAAAACTGCAATTAGAATTGCCGATGCCGCAAAGAAAACTTGCGTCCACACAAGCAACTTTTTCTTGTTCATGGTGTCAACAAAACTTCCGGCAATTGGGCCGAGAAATGTAACTGGAATGGACGTACAAAAGGAGACCAGTGCTAACTTTTCTTTGCTTCCAGTGAGTTCATAAACCAAGTAGCCCTGGCCCACGTTTTGGATCCAACTGCCAATAAATGAGCAAAATGCCCCAATCCAGAGCAATCTGAAGTCGCGGTGCCTAAACACTCGATGGAATTTTGAATCGGTGCCTATGAGAGAGTTTCGAATCTGAGTCAAGTTTATGCTCAATATTCGAAACATACTCAAAGTATAAACGTTCAGGTTTGTGTGAAGTAGCCGATAAATAGTATTATCTGTAATGAAGGTTCAGTAAAAGGAACGTCGTGGGTCAACAAGAAAATTATAGGGTTTTGCAACTGTGCTCAAGTAGTGCAGTGAGCGGTGCTGAACGTCATGTTTTCAACCTTTCCACGATCCTTCGACAGCGAGGGCATTTTGTTCAAGGCGTAACTCCTTTGTCTGGATGGTTACCCAATGCTTATTTGGTTGAAGAAATTCCTAACCACTCTATGGGAATGCGCGGTGCTGGTTGGTGGCGCACTGTGGGTTACTGCATGAAGCAGGTGCGATTGAACAAACTGAATGTGATTCACACTCACCTAACACGTGCTGCTTATATTGGCAATATGGTTGGTACCTTAACGCGAACTCCAATCGTTACGAGTGTTCACATTGCAAATCACGACAAAATTTACCGTAGGCTTGCCAAACGAAATAATAAACTGGTTGCGGTAAGCGACTTTGTGCGGGGCACCTTGCACGGTCGAGGGGTACCTGATCGTTATATTGAGACGGTTTACAACGGTACTGACCTGTTGGATTATGCCTATGCCGATCCGCTCATCACAAAGCGTGCCTTGGGTATCCAGTCCGATCATCAAGTAATTGGCATTGTTGGGCGAGTGTGTCGTGAAAAGGGACATTTGGAAATGGTGCGAGCGATGAAGTCCATCGTCAAGGATAATCCGAATACACAGCTCATGTTTGTTGGTCGTTTGATTGAGCAGTTTGCCGAAGAGTTGAAGGATGAAATTCGGGCAAATGAGTTAGATGACAAAATCACTATGACCGGTGAGAGACATGATATCTCGGCACTTTTAGACTCAATGTCGGTTTCGGTGATGCCTTCCTATATTGAAACTTTTGGAATTGCTGCACTCGAAGCCATGGCGAGAGGTAAACCAGTCGTCGCCACTCGGGTTGGGGGGCTCCCTGAGGTTGTGAGGGATCAGCAAACAGGCATCTTGGTGGATTTGCAAGTTGATGAAATTGCGGGAGCGGTCAGTTACCTGCTTAACAATGAGACGATTCGAAATGAAATGGGTGCTCGTGGCAAGCAAATGGTAGCCGATCACTTTACCAATGAGCGGATGGTCGATAAATTTGAAAGTGTTTACTCCCGATGCGTCTCAGGAGCATGAGGGGAAGTTTGAGCATAGAAACCTATGGGAGGCTGTAAAAGTGGAAAACAAAGTTGAACAGTGGAGTCTCTTTTACGATGGCGGATGCAATTTATGTCACTCCACTCAGTTGCGTTTAGAGAAGTGGGCAAAGAAGCATTCTCAACCAATGAAGGTCGATATTCTTCAATGCGATGAAGCCATTCAAAAGGGCTACTCCTTGGAGGGAATGGTGCTTGAAGTTGACGGCAAACCGTTAAAAGGTTATGAAGCTTGGTTGCACTCAATGAAAGTTGCACCTTGGGGTCTTCGATGGATCCACGCCCTTCGAAACATCTCAGCCTTTCGATTTTTAGCTCGAACTGGATATCAAATTGTTGCTAAATACCGAATCAAATGGTTTGGGTCTCGTACTTGCTCGATTCCATCGCAAAAATCCGTGTCATAATTATTCTGTCGAATTAGGTGCCGTGCCCAAGTGGCCTAAGGGGTCGGTCTGCAAAACCGTTATTCGGCGGTTCGAATCCGCCCGGCACCTCCAAATTTTTTGACACAGCTCAACTCTACTGGTTGAGGATTCCCTTCGCTAATCCTGAAACTATGGGATTGTTGTCTTTCGTGAGCTCTTGAACCCTGGCTCGGTAGCTATCGGGCAATCGTTGAGAAAGAATGTTGAGGGTTTTAATTCTTACAACTTGGTGAGATGAGTTAAGGCCAGAACCTGCAAGCCTTACTGATTCTTCCGATGCGATAGCTCCAAGAATTTCGATAGCGTTGAGTTGTGATTTGTCATCGCTTTTTGCCAAAAGTGATTTTGCAAGTACTAATCCCTCAGGGAAACGAGCGATGAGCCGAATCGCCGTTTGACGAATAATAATGTCGCTCGAAGCAAGCAGTGATTGCATTGATATAAGCATCGAAGCATCTCCTAACTTTTCAAGTGCGATAGTTGCCTCCTGGGCCGTTAATGGATCAGAGCCAAGCAGAAGCCCACTGATTGCTCGAATCGTGGAAGGCTCCGTCATTTGAGTTGCCGTTGCATACCGGAGTGCCTCTCTCCGAGTACTTGGGGACTCGAATGCTCCTTCAACCATTGGTTGCAACTCCTTAATTTTAGCTATCGCTGCAATATCAAGAAGTGCGGCCTTAGTAAAAGTCGTGGAGGATGGGTAAAGGTCGACGACCATAGCTTTGGCTTCTGGAACTAAGGTCAAAAGATTTGCCGCTACTCGCCTGGCTCTTTGAGAGGAATTAGCCGCATGGTACTGAACAAATCTTTCAAGGGCGGGCATTCCGATGGCGGATAAATACCTTGCGCTGATAGCTGCCTTATTCCCTGAGAGATTGACTTGTTCCCAAAGAGTGTCAATTTCCTCTGGTTCCTTGAGGAGTGAGCCAGGAACAATCGGCTTGAGGTCTTCATCTTTCGCAGGGATTTCTTCAAAAGTAGCCAGTCCTAACGGTGGTCGAAATGCAATGGAGCCGGATGGCTCTCCTTCGGGAATTTTCTGGTTGTTTCCTAGGGAAAGAAAGAGACCGACTCCAAGACGACCTCCGAGCAGGGCGGAATCTCCTGGAAGTCCAGTAATTCGGTTTGAACCATCAGCATCTAGAAACAAGGCAACAGATCCCTCCTGCGCATATCCTGGCTGAGCATCATTCGAAGCAACTAGGTCATCACCTTGGCGATCTAGGAATATTGCGACACTACGCTCTGAAGCAAAAGCTTGGGATTCATTTTTTCTAATCGCATAAACGTCGTCCCCAGCCATTTCAAATAATGCCGCGAAGCCTTCACTGGTCGAAAACGATTGTGACTTTCTATCTGCTAAATATGTGTCTCTTCCCGCCTCATCTAACAAGGAGCTGATTCCTTGGGTAGTTGCGCAGGC
>JAPLCS010000181.1 GCA_026392145.1 Fimbriimonadales bacterium
CTTTGCCCGAAACCCCCGCATCCTCAATGATTTCCAGTAGTTCCCATCCACGCCGAGCACACTCATGCTCGAGCTTCTGCCGCTGAGATTCCAAACTCAAGCCGCTCTCAACCTGGTCAGAGGTTGAAACTCTCATGTATCCGATGACCCGAGTGGTATCCCCTTGCTGTCTCTTGGCAGGTCGATTGGAAAGTGACTTTTTCATGCCAATTCCCGTATGCCTATACGAACCAATACACGTACAGGCGAAAAGCGACGAATCACCCGACGAGAAAAGGAAGTCCTCAGGTTGATCGCGCAAGGATACAGCAGCCAGAAAGTAGCCGATGCCTTGTGTATCTCAAAACGCACGGTTGACTTCCACATCGCTAACATCTATGGAAAACTCGACCTCCAAAATCGAGTGCAGGCATTTTGTGCCGCGGCGAGACTGGGGCTAATCCCCGTTGAACAGGCAATAAAATAGGTCGAATCAACATTCTAGACAAACCCTCCGTTCTTTCTGTACTTCCTGCGAGTCCTTCCTCGAAGGAAGTACAGAAAGAACGATCGCTGAAGATTCGAAAAGGAGAGTGACCAATATTGGCGCCCCAACCCGGAAAAATCTTATCCCTGATGTTACGTTATAGCTATCACACTTACTGCTGAGAGAATTGCTGGATTAATTCATGAAATTGCCCGCTAGTCTTCTGTGGTTCAAACGGGATTCATAAAATCATCGCCTCTTATCCCAAACACTCTCTCACCCCGTACGTGTTGCCTACCCGCTGGTAATCACCCCAGTCCTGATTACACAACGCCTCAAGTAAGTTCATCCAATGGATACTTTGTGAATTCATTTCGGAAAGTTGTGCAAACGGGTATAATCCACCCATCACACATGACCGTGTGGGTTGCACCAGGTCTGGATGAAAAGCCCCAGTAAAGCATGCAACACCTAAGTTCACCGATTCGGCGAACTAGAACCGCAAGGTCAGAGGATAAACCTGGAAAATAATATGGTCCAACTGAGCATGAAAGAGCTCTTGGAATCTGGCGTGCACTTTGGTCACCAAACACGACGCTGGAACCCCAAGATGAAGCGATACATCTACGGCGCCCGAAACGGCATTTACATTCTTGATCTTCACCAAACCATCAAGATGTTCGAAGACTCCTTGAACTATGTCAAGAAGATCGTCGAAGACGGCGGAACCGTCCTTTTTGTAGGAACCAAGAAGCAAGCCCAAGCAGCAGTCAAAGAAGCGGCTGAGCGAAGCGGACAGTACTACGTTTCCGAGCGATGGCTCGGCGGTCTCTTGACCAACTGGAAAACCATCAGCCAACGAATTTCCCGACTTAAGGAACTCGACCGAATGGAAGCCGACGGCTACTTCGAAAGATTGCCTAAGAAGGAAAAGCTCCAGCGACAGCAAGAGCGAGACGAACTCCAGAAGTTCCTCGGTGGCATCAGAAACATGACCCAGATGCCTGCAGTCATGTTCGTAGTCGACCTCAACAAAGAAGCGATTGCGGTTGCCGAAGCCAAGAAGCTTGGTATCCCCATCGTAGCGATCTGCGACACCAACTGTGACCCAGACATGGCCGACGTGATCATTCCTGGGAACGACGACGCCATCCGAGCCATCCGATTGGTCACCCAAAAGATGAGCGAAGCAATTCTTGAAGCTCGACCACTCAGCGATGAACTCACCGGTGATGCACCTTTCGTCGAAACACTCAATGCAGACGGAACCGTGGACGAAGAAGCTCCAATCCAAGTAGACGACGAACTGCTCAAGGCATTCGGCGCTGACAAGGAGGACGCATGAGCTATACCGCTGCAGACGTTAAAAAGCTAAGAGACGAAACCGATGCACCGATGATGGAGTGCAAATCCGCGCTTGAAGAAGCCGGTGGAGACTTCGACAAAGCAAAGCAAGTGCTTCGAGAAAAGGGCAAAGCAAGCGCTGGCAAGAAAGCCGGTCGAGCTACCAATGCAGGCGCAGTGGGATTTGCAGCGAGCGAAGACGGAACCAAACTTGGCGTAGCCATGATTGAATCCGAAACAGACTTCGTTTCCAACAACGAAGGATTCCAACAAATGGTGAAGGACCTGGCCGCTAAAGTTCTTGCGAACGGCACCATGACCAAAGATCAAATGAAGGAATTCGGCGATGAAGTCATCGCTAAGTTCCGAGAAAACTGCGTGGTCAAAGTCGCTGAACTGATGTCCTCCGACTCAAAGATTGCTTACTACCGACACCACGACGGCACCATCGGTACCGTCGTTCTCAGCACTGGCGACAACGCTGGTTCAGAAGCGGTTCGACAAGTGGCAGTTCACATCGCGGCTATCAAGCCACAAGTGGTAAGCAAGGACGACCTTTCCAAAGAAGTTCTTGACAGCGAGTACGAAACTCAGTACAACCGAGCAATCAATGAAGGCAAGCCAGCTAACATTGCAGAAAATATTGCCAAGGGTCGAGTCAATAAGGAATTCATCAAGGAAGCTGTTTTGTTGGAACAACCGTTCTACAAGGATGGCGGTAAGACCGTCGCTCAATTCGTAGCCGAAGAAGCGAAAGGAACTACCATTACCGGATTCCGACTGATCGCGGTCGGTCAGTAACGACTGAGCTAGATCTCTTGCAAAATACAATCCTCCGATTCATCACGAACCGGGGGATTTTTTATTCCATCCGTTTC
>JAPLCS010000431.1 GCA_026392145.1 Fimbriimonadales bacterium
ACAGTCAATCATCAGGCGAGGTGGAAGCAGATTACTCTCGAGAAGTTGTATGGCGGATTTTACATGCGATTTCTCGTAGTTTGGTCCCGTCTGACTCCCTCCTCGCAAAACTATATGGCAATCATTGTTTCCAGTCGTTTTGAAAAGTGAAGACACTCCTTGCTTGGTAATTGAAGGAAACCAGTGACTTTGTTGACTAGCTATAACTGCTTCAACTGCTCTTTGAATATTCCCTTCAGTAGTGTTTTTGAAACCAACCGGCATAGACAAACCAGAAGCTAGTTCACGATGCACTTGACTTTCAGTGGTTCTTGCGCCAATAGCCGCCCAACTTGTTAGATCAGCTATGTGCTGTGGTAACTGTAAATCTAGGAATTCACAAGCTGTTGGAAGACCCATTTCATTGATTCTCATCAGGATGTGACGTGCGGCCCTTAAACCCTTGTTAATGTGGTAGCTCTCGTTTAAGTCAGGGTCATTTATGAATCCCTTCCAACCCACACTGGTCCTTGGCTTTTCAAAGTACGTCCTCATGACCAGCATAAGTTTGCTGTTAACTTTTCTCTTTAAGTTTGATAGTCTTTCAGCGTATTCCACTGCACTAGAGATGTCATGAATACTGCAGGGTCCAACTACCACTACAAGACGATTGTCTCGCTGGTGAATAATGTCTGAAATTTCTTGTCTAGCTATTGCTACTGTATTTGCAATAAATTCTGTGACTGGGTGCTCCTCTTTCAGAATTGCAGGCGGAATCATAGGACGTGAATCCGTGATTCTTAGGTCGTCGGTTATTCGCATTGGCATTGGGATTTGGCTCGTTGCTGGATATGTTTATTCGGTGTGCAACGATGAACAACCGCACTCTGATTATATCCATGCTTCTGGATGTTAATAAAGGTGGGTTAGTTTTCGAATTCGAAAATAGGCTCAAGAGTGTGGTCCACTCCTCCACGCTCAATATCGTTTGCTATCGCAAAAGCAAAAGCACTTAGCTGGCGGTTCTCTTCACTTTTTGCATGTTCTCTCAATGCCTTTATCACTTTTGTATCCATATCACGTACCCATTCACAAACATGGAAAAGACCGTGAATTGCACTTCGCCTTCCTACTAGACTTGGTGAATTCAGACATTCTAATAGTGCTTCACCTCCGAATCTATGAGGAAGATGTCCCCCAAGAACAACACCTGCTTTATAAACTGTGCGAGCGTGGTCATCTTCAGCATCCCAAATCAACTGTTTCATCGCATTTACACCAAATTGCTCATCGGCTTCTGAATCTGTGAAACTTGGCAAATCTTCGAAAAGGTCCAATACACACCATTGTGCAGATCGTCTCCACGGATGCGTTCTGTCCAGCAAGATGTGACATAAAGATGGGAAGTACAAGTTTCTGAAGTGGCTCATCTCAATATGTTGATGGGCTTCATGTGCGATGTCTCTATCCTCACAATAAAGTAGTTTCAGCCTATCCGAACCATTGAGCTCACTTATGCTTTCCGTATAACGACCCGATCTTTCTAAACAATTCGCAATTGACTTTTGCCGTAAAAACAATGGAGCGACAACATCTTTTAAGTTGCTCAGCATGTCACTCAGGCTGCTTCCCCTTGCTTCACACCAAAGATCCTCGCTTTTCCCAAACACTCCAAAAGGTGTTTCTGCCACTTCAATGAGGAAAGTTTCACCCTCAAGTTCAAACTTTACAGATTTAGTCCAATCCGATGCCAAAACATGATATTCATAACTTGTCGGATGTGGCGGCCAGTGAAATTTGATTCTGTTGGGAGGCTTCACCGCCAAGTTGGTCCCGTATCGGGAAGAACTTCTTTGACAATATGCTTTGATTTCATCCAGTGTCTGAATGGGATCAAATGGTTCATCCACTCTTCTGTGAGGCATTATGTCAATCGTACCGCTTAGATATATTTCTTTTGCATAGAATTAAGAACAACCGTGTGGCATTGTGATCTATTGTCAAGTTGATTCGTTGCTCAGGTAGCAGATCAAATGATTGTTTATTTGAATTCATGCGATAATCAGTAGGTTAGTTGCTCACCGGGAACTAGTTGACGTCTTACTTTTTCATTAAAGGTCATGCCTATTTTTTCGTTTCCTTTATCTCATCTAGAAAACTTTCACCATTTGTTCCCTAAGGGAACAAATGGTTTTGTTGAGAGAGAGGAGCAAGTATTTGTTGCTCCAAATACATTGGCAACTGCTGACAGCGAATTTGCTGCTACTTGGAGGCAGTCTACAACGACCAAGCAAAACGAAGTTGAAATTGAATTTACAACGGTTGAAAGTGATCTTTTGACGGGAGTCTCAACTTATCGTGGCGGTGTGACGGCGAAAATGGGAAATTTGGTTTTGAGGACAGATACTCTAGTCGTTCGAGACACTGAGTCAGGTCCAGAATCTGTGCAGTTTAAGGATGGTGAAAGAACCATTTTCTTAAAACGAAAAGAAGCTTATGCACTTGGAAAAGTTACGATTGGTGACCAAGATATCGAAGCGAGAGTAGAAAGTCTTTGGTTTTCATTTGACGAAAAGTTAACTGCTTCGAATACCTATGAAAGGGCCAGAGCAAGCAATTTCTATACAAAGATTGATGCAGCTTGGATAAAGGCAGATTCACTGAGTCTTACGGGACAGCAATGGTTACTAACGGGAGTTGCTTTTTCAACAAGCGATAAAAAAACTCCTTATTATCTTTTTCGGGCAGAAGAGGTTCAAATTCAACCTGGAAAACGAGGCACTGCTCGGCAGGCCTCTTTGGACTTATTCGGTTCTAGGATGCCCAAGATACCGAGGTTCTCCTTTTCTTTGGATACTAGGCGCCGAGTTACTCAGTTGCCGCAAATTAGTATCAGAAGACAGGCTGGAGTTGGCGTCTCATGGGGTGGAGTTTTTGAAACGGGTCCAAATTCTCAGGTTTCGGCGAACATTGCGTCCTTTCCACAACTTCTACCAAGCTACGATGTTCAATACAGCATCTCAAAAGTTCCCGCTTCTCAATCTGGTTTCAACCAATTGAGAATGCAAGATGACTTCATGGAGCGTTCACAGTTTTCTTACTTTGGAAACATCTACTTGGACAGTATTTCCAATCCCAGGGAAATCATGTCAATCAAGCGTGATCTGTATTCAGTTGGAACGGCTATTAATATTGGGACCTTTGGAAGAGTTACAGATATACAGTCCACTTA
>JAPLCS010000376.1 GCA_026392145.1 Fimbriimonadales bacterium
GAAATTCGGAACTTGTTGATGAGTGTCAGCCACTTACCATTGGTTCCTGCACCCATGCCCACTGTCCAGAAAGTGGTGTTATCAGCTGGATCAATTTCGGTATCCAGATAGTCACCCCATCGGTTACTAAAGCCCGTGTAAGACGTACCAGGTGCAGTTTCCAGAAGAGTAGGAACTGACATGGTGCCAATCGGGTCGTTAACTCGTCGTCCGCTTACCAAAATTTGGCCGGTGGTTGTCGGCGAAAGATTACACATTGCGAGACCCAGCCCTCCAGCTCTATCAATACTGATAGAAGGGAAAACATAGGAATTACCCGTTGGGGGCTCAACATTTCCTGACTGTGAAAGTGATGGGCCTGCAGCTCCTGATGGCCAGTTATTCAACTTGAAGTCATACCATCTTGCAGCCACAGAACCATTAGCACCTCGAACGGTGTGCGAGGCAACCAGTCGATCACCTCGTTGGGCAACGCTAAAAACACGTGGACCAACGGTATCAAAAGTTCGACCATTAACACCGTTTGCTTGACCGGGTGCGGTAGACCAACTTGGGACTGGCACATCTTTCTGGGTCACAGTGAAAGCACTGCCGTTTCGCTGGACTGCCGTTAGAGTCATTGCGGTGAAGCTGGAAGACTGAACCGCATAAACTGCTGGGGCAGTCGAATCATAAGCCTTACCAAACTGTGCGGTACCACCTCCAACCTTAAACTTCGAAGGCGTTGCAGTGCCGGAGTAGAGAGTATCTTTCGGGAATGCAATAAGTTGAACTCCGTTGTATCCGCTCGAACCCTGCATGGCAAACATATTTCCGGAAATAACCACCGAATCCTTGTTCACGCCGAGGCCTGGATAGTCAAGCCAAAAGTTGTTGGAACCTTCAGTTTGCTTGACATCAACCTTGAAGAGCTTCCAAGTTCCGTTAGGGTTGCTTGTATCGGACACACCAATCAGTAATGAACGTGTTCCGTTTGAGGATGCATCGTTCAAACCGAGTTGCAGAACGATGAACTTTCCAGCTACTTGATCATAAACAACTTTCGGGTCAAAGTCGAACGACTCTGGTGAGACTGATTTAAAGAAATTTTGGAAAGACTGTTGGAAAGTTTTTTGACCAGTCTTGGTAAAGAATGCCAAATCGCTGTTCACTACGTTTACAATTGCCGTAGGACCAACAGCCAAGTCCGGATCTGGTGGCTCAGCGCCTGTGGAACCAATCGCTGGGAAAGCAGTTCCTAATCTTGCGATCCCAATGAGGTTATTCAATCCACCAGCCGTAAGCGAGTTGGATTTGCCAGGCAAAATCGCAAGTTCCTCATGCTCCATTTCCTTTCGGTAAGGCGCAACACCCGGATTAATTTGCTTAGCAAAGGAACGCGTATCAATGACTTTTGCCGTGACACTTGGTCCCACTCCAAGGAACTTAACACCAGTATTTGCGACTTCGGGTTTCTGAGAAAACGCAGTAGAACCAATTGATGCAAGCGCAACAATCATGCTCCCTACGAAAATTTTCTTGTACGTAGAAGACGACATACCTGAATAATAGCCTAAATCTAGCGTAACTGCCAACAATTAGCTTGGAAATTTAAGGTTTACTGACAACATGTCTGCTCTATCTTTAGAACAGCAGGAAGCGCTGTCCAAGGCTCGCCCGCGCCTGGACGCTATTGGAGGTCATCTTTGACCTGCCTGCTCTGCGTCAACAAATAAACGAACTCGAAGAACAATCTGCAAGTCAAACTTTCTGGGACGATCCTTCTTCAGCCAACAAAACACTTCAACGTTTAAGTCGGCTCAAAGGAATTCTGACCCCGTTTGCGGCACTTGATAAAACGGAGCGAGATATTGCCGAACTCTTCGAAATGCTCAAACAAGAACCTGATTCTTCTCTCGAAAAAGAAGCGGATTCAATGGCGATTCAACTCATCAAAGATCTTGATGCGTACGAACTTCGCACCCTCTTGAATGGCGAATACGATTCCCGTAACGCCTTGTTAGAGGTAAACGCAGGTGCTGGAGGAAGCGAAGCCTGTGACTGGGCATCCATTCTTCAAAGAATGTATGCAAGATGGGCAGAGCGAAGGGGATTCAAAATGGAAATCATGAGTGAAACCCCAGGCGATGTAGTGGGCTACCGCTCTGTTCAAATGCTAATCACTGGCGAGAACGCATTTGGCTATCTCAGGTCAGAGTTGGGCGTTCATAGACTGGTAAGAATCTCACCATTTGATGCTGCATCACGGCGCCACACCTCATTCGCAAAAATCGAAGTTCTGCCAGAAATTGAAGAAAACGAAGTGGCTATTAACCCTGATGATCTCAAAGTGGAAACATTGAGGGCAGGGGGAGCTGGTGGACAGCACGTAAACAAAACGGAATCGGCTGTCCGCATAACTCACATTCCAACAGGAATTGTAGTGGCATGTCAAAACGAACGGAGCCAACACAAGAATCGCGCCTCAGCAATGTCGGTTCTTCTAGCACGCTTGATGGAGCTAGAGAAATCGCAGTCGATGGACAGAATCAATGAATTAAAAGGTGATGGCGGTCCAGCGGCGTGGGGACGACAAATTAGGTCATACGTTATGCAACCCTACACGATGGTTAAAGATCATAGAACCGGTCACGAAACTGGAAACGTCACAGGAGTACTCGATGGCGAAATTGATGGATTCATTGAAGCATTCTTGAAACAAGCACCATCAGAAGATGCGTACGTTGAATAAACGTCTCGAATAAACATCCGGTCCGAAAACCATGATTGCAACTCTTCTCATCGCATATCAAGCAGCTGGCGCCGATTACACAGTGCCTCTCGGCTCTTCAACTGACTTTCACAAAGCGGTAATTGCGATTGAGAAGAGTCTTTCCTCGGGACAGTTCGAACGAGCCAAGAAACTTGCTTTTCAGCTACCCAAGGCAAACATTAAATTCAAGATTGTTTCCACAAAAGTGCCGAAAGAACTGCAGCAGGAATTCTTCTCTGCCATCCGGATGGCGTCTAAACTCTGGAAAACAAAGTTAGGGGATCCCTACGATATCAGCGAAATTAGTACCGGCAAGCCAGACATTGTCTTTTCATTCGAGCCAAAACTTGCCATGCTTCCTGATGCGCCCATGGTTGCAGGAGCAGCCTCATTTCTTAGCGAAGAATCCGTCCAACCTCGTCTCGAAACAGTCATAGGTCTCAACAGAGGTAATCCAATTATTCCAGTTTCGGTACTAGATATTTACAACGAATCTCTCGCGTCTTTTGGAACCTATCTTGGATTAGCTTCACGTCCCGTCTATGGAATTTCTATGGGGCGAGTTGACACTCCCATGCTCTCTGA
>JAPLCS010000039.1 GCA_026392145.1 Fimbriimonadales bacterium
AAATATCTTGGATGGAATACGATAGATAAAGACTTCTGGCTCTTCGATACTTTCGATGGCTGCCCCTCTGACCAATTCACCCGCGAAGAAATCGAAATTGGCATTGATAAGGTCCACGAAAATAGCTATTTCGATTGCTACGAACTAGCGAAACGAAACTTCTCACCCTGGAAACGAGCTAACCTCGTCAAAGGAAGAGTTCCCGAAAGCCTTGAGACCGTCAATATCGACAAAGTTGCCTATGTGATGATTGACATGAATGCCGTTGTCCCAGAGATTGCAGCCGCCGAATATTTCTGGCCCAAAATGGTCTCAGGAGCCATCATGTGCCTAGATGACTACAACTGGGTTCATCACATCCACCAAAAAATAGCCTTTGACAAATTTGCCGAGGAACGAGGCGTAAAAATCCTCAACCTGCCTACCGGACAAGGCATCTTAATGAAGCCATAAATACAATTTTTAAGCTTTAATATATACAAATCACGAGCCACTTCCTACCCAAACGATTGGGTAAAGCGGGTGAGGCGTTACATTTTGCACTAACTGTGCAATCGATTGAGTCATCCCAAATCGTCAACGGCAAGCCACTTGCGTGAGCGGGGCACGCGGACATAATAGGTTCAAAAAATTCTCATTTTTTGATTTTGATGGGCATCTGTTTGATTGATGAGGTTGCTGGGTTGGTGTTCAGCTGATTGGCACAATGTATTTGGCACATAGTATTGGGCGTTGGCAGATTGATTTGTCAAATCGGAATTTGGTGGTGCTTGTTGTTTTAGGCTGATGACGATGAGGGATTTAGGTTGACATGGGTTGCTCGTAGAAACGCAAGGCTGATTACTAACCAGTTTGTTTTTAGGTGGGTCGAAAGCTATCAGTGAATAGTGGCTTGACAGTGCCACGCTTACTTTTGTTTATTTTGCCCATGATCGTTGCCAAGGCTCTCTAGCTAGATTAGAGAGATATTTTGGGGAAAGTGATTGGCCAGCTGGGTTGGGGCAGAGTTGATTGAATCGGCAATGAATTTAATTTGGTGCGCGCGGAAGGGTTTCCAGCCTGAGATCAAGTT
Source organism: Fimbriimonadales bacterium (assembly GCA_026392145.1). Lineage (GTDB taxonomy): Bacteria > Armatimonadota > Fimbriimonadia > Fimbriimonadales > Fimbriimonadaceae > Fimbriimonas. The sequence goes on from JAPLCS010000039.1 coordinate 1,073, forward strand.
GACTGTCTACAGGTGCGAGATTTGATCAACGAATTGTCTGCATTCACCAACGGCAAGGAACGGTTTTTGTTCCCGCAGTTCAAGTACGGCGTTGCGAGAGGTGTGATGGGACTTGGGCAATTTGAGGACGCGTTAGATTCTTTGAAAGCAAACCAGTTGCAGATGAGGAGGTGGCTGACTTTTGAACCGGAGCTACTGTTGGTGCAATCGGAGATCATTCAGCTGGGTGCAATTGGTAAGACTAAGAAACATGCAGTGCAGTCAGCACCACTTTGTGAGGAACGTTGATTCAACCTCACGTACAGGCATGCTCATGCTCAGATATCACGCCTTGATATGATGCCGACCTAACTCACCCCACTCTACATCAGAGTGCTCTTCACTTGGCCTGAAAAGAGTTTGCTGTGGTGAAGATTCTTGATGATAAGCCTGCTCAGTGTCTCAAGTCGGACAATACGCAATGTTGCAGTGACGAGAGCTTGTTGTGTTATTCGCCTTATAAAAAAATACTTCCCTTCATTCAGATTAATTCGTGATACAATGTCCCGCGAGAGATTGAAAAATGCGGATTGCCCTGGCGATACTTTGGTTCGTTGCGTCACTACTGAAGGCAATGAGCCTTGGTGATGCAGGATCATATGTCACCTATTTATTTCCATCGATCAAAGGAGCGCTGGCCATTGCGTTGGTCAGTACTGTTTGCGTCGCAGAATTTGTGTTAGCCGTCTGTTGGATTCGAAAGCCGAAAGATGTCGCTCCAAACTTCCAACTCTTCCTGAGTGCTGCTTTCTTTGGTGTGCATGTTCTTAGGAAAATTGAAGGACTTGGTGCACCTTGTTCCTGCCTCGGTAAATGGTTAAGCATTTCCCCTGAAACTGGCATGCTCCTCACCGCTTGCCTCTTTTTGGTTTCTCTCGTGCCAAACCTCCTTAAGGAAAAGAAACATGTCAAATCAACATAAAGGCAACAGAATCGTCGTTCTTGCTCAGCAAATGGTCTCCGCTGCGCTGATTCCCGCTCTCTTGGTGGCGATGCTGGCGTTCGGACTGACCCCAAAGGCGCCAGCTGCGAATGTAGTCTATATCGTAACCTATGATGGCGTCGCAGGGGGGCACTCCGGGTCGTGCACTGTAACTGGATGTAATAGTTCCAACGGTTGCCGAAGCACAAACTCGTACATTTTTGATCGCTGGTATCCGAGAACATCTTGCAGTGGCGATCCGATACAGAATAATGGAGGGACACCCACGTGCAATCACGATATGCTCCTGTGCCGCGACATTGAAACCTATAGCGATTCCAACTGTCATGGGACAGTTACTCATGTTGAACGAACGCGCAAAGGAGCCTGTGCATAAACTGACTCCGGCCGTCCTCTGCGTCACTCTCCTTATAACTGTGGGGAGATTGAACGCACAAATCGCGTTAGCCAAAGTAGAGCAATCTTGGGATCATCTCCCTGTCTTTAAAGCTGAATATCGTGAAGATATTGACGTTATTGTTGCTCCGAAGAAGGAAATTGCTCAGTCGGAAGTCATTTACGGTGGAAAAGACTCCAGCACCACGTTCAAAGCCTGTGTAGGTCCGGGAAGATCAAAGGTTACCTATGCGTACGCTATCGAGGGCAGAAAAGAGCCTGCTGAAGAGTTTCTCTGGAGAGATGATAAGTTTTGGACGGCACGAGATAATGGCCACACCGGAACGCTCAGCTTGAAGCCTCATACTCTCTTTAATCCATTAACAACTGGCTATATTGCTTACATAGCCCCAGTTACTCCTGCGTTGAAGATGGGGTTAACCCTTGTGAAGGAAAACGGCAACACAGTTGAGATGAAGGATGGTCGCGCAACGATAATTGGCGTATTGAGTAATGATGGCTTTCCAATCAGATTTGTACGTTTCGAAGCTTCTAGCCAAGCAAATATCAATGGTGAGACTACCGACCTGTTGACAGTTGAAGAAGTTAAAGAGGAATTCGAGTTTAACGGCTATAAATTTCCGAAGATTGTAATCAGAACGCTTACCAAAAACGGCAAGGTCGAATCTATCCGCAGCTACACCTTTGTGAAGAAACTTCCAGACTCTTCGAAAGATGGCAACATTGCACTCGTCAATGGCGCATTGGTGAAAGATCAAGACACAGAGGTAGTTTTCACATACAAAGATGGACGCTTAGAAGAAAACCCGCTCTTCAAGAAGGAAGCGGCTGCCGAGGTTACGATCAAAAGGCTTTCTCTGCTGGCCTCAATCGCTGGACTGTGTGTCTGGATCGCCATGAAGATACGACGCCGAGGGCGTGTCCTCGATACTTCGATTGACAGGTGACTGTGTCACTACGTACACTTTCGTGGATCGGAATCATCACCTGTAATGAGAGGCGACAGTCCTCGAGTGCAAGTGATATTTTAGATTCATTTAGCAGGAACAAAAGATATCTCAGGTCAAGTGGGGTTTAGGTTCGAACAGAGATTGGTAAGCTAGGCAGAGGTACCCACAACGATAGCTCCATTCACGATCCAGTGCAATCGAAGTACTCAGTAGTTACCCACCCATCCCACCTTGTCTGTCTGACCAGTTCTACCCATACGCAACAGACCTGACGCACGTCGCGACAAAAGCCTTTAGCTGATCTAAACTCACTTCTGTCAAAAGACCACCCAAAACGACTCGTATATCTTTTCCTTCATCTGAAGCGGTCAAATGAGCGCGATCAGCGACGATTAATTCAACGACGCCTTCTCCTTTTTCGCCTATAGAGCTCGTGATACGCACATAGTTCTCACCGTACAGCATCTTCTGAATTGCTTTCTTGAACATCATTTCAATGTAGGCTTATTACCCTGTCCTGACATTTTGAAATCCTCGTCCGTAAATGTGAATTTGTATTCGTCACCATTCTCGATTCCTGAATTGGCCTTATCCAGGATTTGTCTGTGTAGTATCACTTTCCCTTGATCATCTATGAGGTCGAGATTAAATGCCCCGCCGATGTATACACGCTTTACCAGTTCGATTGTACTTTTCGGTGTGATAACGGGATTGTATTGCTTGCCGTCAAGTTTTATCCAGAATCGCTTAGTCGACTGATTGTCGACAACAGCGTAAGGTATTTGCGGCTTACATCCAGAGGAACCTAAGCAGGCACAAATTGCCAAACCTAACCGTAGATAACGCATCACGAAGTGAGGTTTTCCCAGGTTTTTGCCAGCCAGTCCAATCACTTTTCAATCCATCCTGGGGTTCCGTACGACAAGCCACTAGCGTGGGCGGGGTAAGCAAGAAGAACTGGG
>JAPLCS010000104.1 GCA_026392145.1 Fimbriimonadales bacterium
ATACTGCGTGATTTTGAAGTAGATGCATATCTGCTCGCTCGCTCTATTGAGACCGCTTGCATTCCGGGAATCGAAGAAGTTGTCCCCTCGGTGAACACAGTGGGCATCTTTGTTGACCCAGATCGCTTCCAACTCCGAAGTATCAATGTCGTAAGAATCATAGAAAGCATGAAGGGTGCACATTGGCGGGTACCTATTCTTTTTGATGGTTCAGATCTGAATGAAATCTGCAAGAACCTCGTCATGTCCGCAGACGAAGTCTGTGCTCTATTTTGCAGTGCAACTTATACGGTGATGAGCATTGGGTTCCTTCCAGGTTTCCCTTATCTCAAAGGACTGCCTCGTGAATTCATGCAGCTCACCAGAAGGCCCGTTCCGCGCATCCACGTACCCAAAGGCTCCATCGGGATAGCAGCAGGTCAAGCGGGTATCTACCCCAAAGAGTCTCCCGGAGGATGGCAACTGATTGCCACCACCCCACTCACCATTGCAGACCCAGACAAACCGTATTTCCCCATCAATCCTGGCGACACAATCCGCTTCTACGAAGTCGGTCAAGAGCAATACAAATCACTCAAAAACAGGAGGTTAGGTGACAATGGTTGATCTCAATGCAGACCTTGGCGAAGGATTTGTAACTGACTACGATATGCTCCCATGGCTAACGTCAGTCAACATCTGTACTGGTCACCATGCTGGGAGCCAAGAATTGACCTTTGAACTGTCCCAAATCGCTACAAAAATGGGCAAACGAATTGGTGCTCACATTGGTTTTCCTGATCGTCCTACCATGGGTCGTGAACTTCCACCAAATGGAGTTCCTGCAACGTGGATTGAATCCATTCATCTACAGTTTTCAGAGCTATCCAGCAATTCTGAAAACTTCAGACCAGACTACGTGAAACCGCACGGCGCCCTCTACCATTGGCTGAATCAACAACCGACGGTTCAAGAGTCAGACTGGCATTCAATTTGGGATCACATTTCGGCAAGCGGACTCCCCTTTTTGGGACTCGAAGGAAACCAACACCAGATCCAGTGCCTTTCACGGTCCATCACATTCATCCGAGAAGGCTTCTGCGAACGCGGTTACGATGATTTAGGCAACCTTATTCCACGCGGGCAATTAGGTGCCATGCTCCACAACATTGAAGACATCACCCAGCAAGCACTGGATCTTTCCGACAAAGTAGATTCCATTTGCATTCATGGGGACCGAGACGACGCCCCGTACGTAGCCGAGGCGGTTTATAAAAAACTTATTCAGGAGGGGATTGAAGTCGGCTTCTGACTTCAAGTGCTAACTCCATGGGAATCAAAGTTCGAAAAGTCTATGGACAAACCCACACTATGGTTCCCACCAAGCGACTCCGGAAATTTGGAGTCCCTCCGGGCGGCCCCCTAGATCCCTACACCTGCAACATCGCCCGTTCTTCGCTGCTTCGCCCCTATGATTCTCCGATGATCGAAGTCAAAGGAACCTTAGAATTTGAAGCCACCCGGGCAATGACTATCTGCTGGATGACGCCATTTGGCGGCTACACCAAGCCGATGAAAAAATATGAAATACAAAGGGTTTGTTGCCTTGGTGAATTCGCTGGCTACCTAGGATTCACCTACGAAATACTTCCGGAACGCGGTCTGGTAGGTCTTTTTGAACCAATGAAACAGCTCCGGTTCCTTCCTATCCATCATCGACTTCCCTTCGATGTACGCACCACCATGGATATCAGTCGAATGGGTTTCCGATGCGATTCAAGCCTGACAGGAGTACCCGCTCACGATGTAAGCGAACCTATTTGCCCGGGAATGCTTCAACTCACCCCAAGCGGTCAGGTAATTATTATCGGCCCAGACGGCCCCGTGACCGGTGGATACCATAAACTTGGCGTGGTAATTGAAGCAGATTTACCATTCCTGGCAACCATGCTTCCGCTAACTGAATATGAATTTATTCCCGTCAACATGGAAGAAGCACTATCTGCCCGGAAGGAACTGCACTTGGAAGCGAAAAAACGTCAAAAGCTAATCGAAATCGTCCAAGCAAGAACGTCGGACCCCATCAGATACCAACGACTCATCGCCGAGTACCGAAAATAATTTGTTGAGCAATCAAGCTTCTGAGCGAGCCACTTGTCGCTCAAAAATATCTTTCAAAAATCTCCCGGTGTGACTTCTTTCATTTGTGGCAATAGATTCAGGGGTGCCTGTTGCAATAATCTCGCCTCCACCATTCCCGCCCTCAGGACCCAAATCAATAACCCAATCTGCGGTCTTAATCACATCCAAGTTGTGTTCAATCACCAAAACAGTATTTCCTTGATCAACCAGCCGATGCAAAACCGCAAGCAAGCGCCTCACATCCTCAAAATGCAGCCCCGTTGTTGGCTCGTCAAGTATGTAAAGCGTACTTCCCGTCGAACGTTTTGACAACTCGCTCGCTAACTTAACCCGCTGCGCTTCACCACCAGACAAAGTCGTAGCCGGTTGGCCCATTCTGATGTAGCCCAACCCAACCTCAAGAAGTGTCTCCAACTTTCGGTGAATCTTAGGAATCGCCTTGAAAAATTCCACCGCTTCCTCAATATTCATCTGTAAAATATCGGCGATTGACTTCCCCTTGTACTTCACTTCAAGCGTTTCTCGGTTGTATCGCTTGCCCTTACAAATCTCACAAGGGACATAAACATCTGGCAGAAAGTGCATCTCAATTTTCAACACCCCATCACCTCGACAACTTTCGCAACGTCCCCCCTTCACGTTAAAACTAAACCGCCCCTGCTGATAACCACGAATCTTGGCATCAGGAGTCTTTGAAAATAAATCCCGAATCATATCAAACGTGCCCGTATAAGTAGCAGGGTTCGAACGTGGAGTCCGACCAATCGGAGACTGATCTATATCAATCACCTTATCAATCTCATCAAGACCTAAAATTGAGTCATGCGGGGACCAACTTGACCGAGTTCCATGTAGCTCAAACATCAAGCGAGGAAACAACGTGTCTTGAATAAGCGTTGATTTGCCCGATCCAGAAACTCCGGTGATACAAACAAACAGACCGAGCGGAATGTCCAGGTCAACACCTTTCAGGTTGTTCCCTGTTGCATTCTTTATCGAGATCCATCCGTCCGACATAGTAGTCTAAAGTCTACCTTTCAGCCATAAAACCAGAATCCAAACATCATTGTTCAATTCCGCTGATTACAAATCCAAAGTAGGCAAAGCAAACAACGCAGGCAAACCACCTGTATGCCAGAAACAAACCTTGCCATTGATCTCACCCGACTTGGCCATCTCCATTAGCCCATGAAATGCTTTACCCGTGTAAATGGGGTCTAGAAATATTCCCTCCGTACGAGCCAGAGTCCGAATTGCGTCCATCGAACCAGCACTAGGAACCCCATATCCAGGTCCCACATACCTGAGATCGAAGTCAAAATCTTCATGCCCTAAACGAACATTTCCACCAACAATATCATTCAGTTTTTCAGCTAAAACCACAAACTCATCTACCATGGCAGGTTCAGGGTCACAAGCAATCCCCTTCACTCGTGTCTGAGAGCAATGAAAGGCGTAGGTCAATCCCGTCTGCGTTGAACCAGATGAACTCGCAGAGACTATCCAATCAAAATCCCCTTTAATCTCGCTTGCGGCTTCATAAAACGCATAGGCACCCTGTGGTGTGTAACCTCCTATCGGAATCTCAAACACGTTTTTCCCTAAGGCTCGGTACTCTTCTGCCAGTTCGGTGGACTTCGCCATCAAAACATCCCAAACATCATTGTCCAAAAGGCGAATATCGGCACCCACTATCTCATCCAGTAACAAATTGCCACCCTCTGTTCTCAATCCACCTTCAGCAGGCTGAAATTCATAAGGCAACTGCATCACATAAGCGGCGAATTTAATCCCCAACATAGTGCAGCCAGCCGCTAATTGTCGAATAAAATTTGATTGAGCGGAGCCGCAGGTCACCACCACCTCGACTCCTTGTGAAACCGCTAGTCCGAGCAAATATTCGAGTTTGCGACCCTTGTTGCCACCAAACGCAAAGCCAGTCAAATCATCGCGCTTGATCCATAAATCAATACCCAGCACGTGTGACATTCTGTCAAGCCGATGCAAGGGGGTGGGTTTCAATATGAGTGATGTTTTCGGGAGGGCACCTTGAGTAGCCACCCCAAGATTATGACACCCACCCCAAAGCACATTGGCAGTTCCACGACCATAATTGAATCTAAACGACCAGTTTCATTCACACATTAGTGATGCATAAAACTTTTTCATGAATCATTCCGTAGGAATTCCATAAGATGTACAGAATCGTGACTTTTGGGAAGTGTTTTGCCGACCCAACCGCCATTAGGATCATCAGAGTCCTACTTCAGACTCCAATCACTATTAGCGAACTTCAAGAAGTTCTTTTGCTTGACCGGCACACCATCGATCTCCGGCTAACCAAACTTCGTGAAGCAGGATTGGTCAAAACCAAACAGCAAGGTAGATGGCTCAACTATTCGATCTCGGCAGATGCGCTCCCCATTGTCCAAAAGGTCCTCCACTCCTTCTACGATGATGTGAAGTGGGACCCCAAATGCCTTGCCGACGAAGAGAGACTCAAACAGCTTCGAAACGCAAACTAAATTCAAATTACAGAATCAACTAACTGGTAATCGGCGAGTTCACCCTCGCCGAGAGTTCCCATTAGTCCCAAATCACCATTCACCATAGCTCCCTGAACCGTGTAGGCATCAACAGCCTCTTCGAAACTAATGTTTTCCGCAGACGAGAACCCCTCACCACGTTCAACAGCAAATCGAATTCCGTCTCGCGGGTCACCTGGAACAATGGGCCGGTCAGAGCTAAAACTAAGCCTCAATCCCGCATCAATAACACTTCGACTTCGCTTCAGTAGGGAGGTTCGCTCAGGACCCAATTGCTTCAAATAGGTACCCCCAAACCTGAGCAAGAACTCAGGCTGAAACGTCACAAATGGATTCAATTGGGTCAGTCGCTCAATCTGAGAATCACTCAATAGCATTGCATGCTCAAGCCGATGACGACTTGCACACCCAGTTGCCTCAAAAGCGTCCAAAACCAAATCAGTCGAATAATCTCCAATCGAGTGAACCGCCACCTGATAGCCCGCTTCGCTCGCAATCATCACCATTGTTTTCAACTTTTCAGCGGAATAAATCAACTGTCCACTCGTGTTCATTGCTTCCGTTGGCTTGGCGAACGGTGAAATCACCACTCCATTCGACTCTGCTCCCGAATATTGACCGTAAATGGCGGCGGTGGCAGACCCAATCGCCCCGTCAGCAAATAGCTTTACTCCGGCTATCTTAGTACGATTCGGATTCGTAAATCCCGCCTCCAAGTCACGAAAAGCCTCAAGACCAACTCCTTTCGGACCGAACACTTCTCGCCACTGAATATACAACCTTGTCCGTATCGGACACCCCCGTTCAGCTGCAATTTGATAGGCCTGTAATTCTAATCCAAGATCAAACCGACCCGTCATCATGTCACTTGCAGTGCCAATTCCCAGTTCTGCCATCTTTACACCGGCTGCCAAAATGGCTTCCACCATCTCGTTCAAACCTGGCTGTGGAGCACAACTGGTCACATACTCATGAGCAGTCTCGAACAACACCCCATTGAGCCTGCCACTCGCATCACGTCCATATTCACCTCCCGCTGGATTTGGCGTTGAATCACTCACTCCAGCCGCTTGTAAGGCAGCAGAATTTGCAACACTAGCGTGACCATTTGAATGTCGAATCAAAATGGGACGGTTGGAAATGGCATCCAACTCCTGAATTGTTATATGGCGAGAATCATGAAACTTGGTTTGGTTATATTGAACGGCAAGTATCCATCCTTCCGAGCTACCATTTCCTGCATGAGACCAATCTCGAACAGCATCAAGAACTTCCTGACGAGTACCAAAAGAAGATAAATCAAGTTTAAGTAAATCGAGTCCTGTTGGCAAAACATGGCAGTGTGAATCGATAAACTTTGGAAGCAATATTTTGCCACCACAATCAACCAATTCATACCCAGATTGATGCTCCAATGAGCGACTCTCAGGTGCCAAAACCACCCTATCTCCCTCAATAATCATCGAGGAAAGTTCCCCAGTTCTCCACCATCTAAAGTTAGTCAAAAGTCGCATACTCATCGCATCACCTCTAGTTGACCCGTTAGCTCAACACCATTTCATTCACTGCTCGGTGTGCACTTTCAAGTGCACCCTCAATAAATCCAACCCACTCGGCTGTGTGCTCACCGGCAAAAAAGACACGCGACTCAGGAGTTCCAATAAACTTCGAATGCCCCAAAACATAACCCGGTGCGTAATGAGAAAAAGCACCCTGACTAAATCGATCATTCACCCAATCGTGAATCGTTCCTCGAACAAAGTAGTCTTTGGCCTGCGGGAACAGAAGTCCCAGTTCATACAAGCTTGCCTGCAATGGGTCACCTAATTTAGTCCATTCCACAGCTCGATTACCACAAATGTAAGCACTCAAAACAGGCACCTCGCCTCTCGTCCCATCCCATATCTGCTGTAGTGGACCATCCGTATGGAGTCGACCACAGAAGCCCTCTTCCAACCACCATTTGCTGGTGAATTGCCAGCTAATTTTAATGGCCCGCGACATTCCACACGCTTCAACAGCACACCTCTTATCAACCGAAAGTGGCGGATCAAAAACGACTTGTTCTAAACATCGAGGAGGCAAAGTGAGCAACACTTTGTCAAAGACTTCGACACTTTGATTCTCAAAACTGAGCCTTACTCCACCAGAAACCTGCTCCAATCGCTCCAAAACATAACCAAAACGTACATCTGACCGAAGCTCATTCTCCATTTGGGCAAACAAGTGTCCAAAGCCACCTGGGGACCTGAATGCACTCATTTCACTCTCACCTCGATTCAAGTTTTCACGATTGATATAGTGGGTGTATCCACACAGCCACCCTAACAGTCCAATACGATCAAGGTCGTCACCTTCATC
>JAPLCS010000200.1 GCA_026392145.1 Fimbriimonadales bacterium
ACTAACTGTCAATTTGGGATTCCTTGTCAGTGCGGTGGAGCTAGTGCCTTTGACTTGATTTCTCATGATGGGGTTGCCGTATTGCCATCTAAGCGGGGGGAATGGTTTATTCGATTTCCTGGCGACGAACCGTTTCGATCTACGGAGTTCCCGAAGGTTGGTGAGGGGTTGAAAGTTTTTGGCTATGGCTCAGGGTTTGAAGAAGCTGGCGGCGAACTAAAATATCCAAGCGCGGAGCGATTTGGAGATTTCTTGGCGGCTGTTTCGCTTGTAGATGCGGCTACGTTTGCGCCGGAATATCTCATTGAGCCAAGTATCTCCATTCCTAAGAAGAAACTCAGTATTGTTGGGGGAGATCAGTGAATCTGAGGGTATTTACCACCTTAAAGGCTGGAGGGAACCCAGATGCTCTCTACATTGAGCGAGATTTGATGTCGCTTGAGTCTCGGGTGTGTGCACTTCAGTCTGCTGGGGAGAATACAACTGTTTTGGGTTGGGGCAGCAACGTGTTGCCCTCGGACGATGGTGTTCCTGGAACAGTCATTATCAACGAAACTAAGGCGATAAGTATCCAAGGTGAAACGCTCCTTGCCGATTCTGGAGCTGGTTTTCAAGATGTATTCTTAGCTGCTGCACAATCGAGTTTGGGTGGTTTGGAGTTTGCAGTTGGGATACCTGGAACCTTGGGGGGAGCCTTGGTAAGTAATGCGGGTGCTTATCGAAGTGAGGTTTCTAAATACTTAACGAGGATTCGGGTTGCCTTTGATGGAAATGTTGAATGGAAAGATCCTGCTTGGATGGAGTTCTCTTATCGAGATTCTATTTTAAGGCGACCAGATCCTGTTCAAGCTGTAATTACCCAGGTAGAGCTTAGGTTGCCGTTCAGGGAACCAAAGTTTATCTATGATGATGCACGTGATTATCAGCGCCAGCGAATAGGTAAGCAACCACCCTCCGCTTCAGCGGGGTCGTTCTTTAAAAATGTTATCGATGCTGAGTTGGCACAGAAGATACCGGGTCTTACGCAGGGCATGAGGGATAACCATGTGATTCCTGCAGGATTCTTAATTGAGGCATGTGGTTTGAAGGGCTATCGAATCGGTGGTGCGATGATAGGTAAACGGCACGCAAACTTTTTGCTCAATGTTGGTGGTGCCACGGCTCGTGAGTTACGTTCTGTTGCGGTCTTTGCTAGTCGAATGGTTCAGGAGCGTTTTGGAGTTTCGCTTGAGGAAGAGGTTTTGTACCTCGGAGATTGGACACGATTTAATCCGATTGTTTCCGTTTAGTTGATGCGAATGCTGTAAATTAAACGCATGTGGAGTTCTGTTGCTCTCGCTTCGGTCGTGCTTGCCAAGTCTCAATGTGGACCAGATTTGGAGTCACTTAAAACAAGGTTAGACAAAGTGGCCACTTCTTTTCACGGCCGCCTCGGTTACTGTGTTGTTGATTTGAACTCTGGTAAGCGGATTGATTTTAAGGGCATGGATTTGTTTCCTACGGCTTCGACCATCAAGACGAGTGTCGCGTTGGAAGCATTGTGTCAAGTTGACGAAGGAAAGAGAAAGATGTCTGACAAGCATGTGCTTATGCCTACCAAGGATCGACAGGCTAGTATGTGGACTTACAGCATGAAGGAAGGGACTAGTCTTGATCTTGATGGCTTTGTAAACTTGATGATTGGCGTGAGCGATAATACAGCTACGATGCAAGTTCAAGACTGGTTTTACATAAAGCGGCTTCGCCTGCCGTATGCGAAAAACTACTTCGCATATTAAGTAGGCAGTATTGGGATGATATTGCGATTGCTGCTTGCCCAATAGATGTGAAGGTGTGTGCTAAATCGGGCGCAGTTAGTAAGAGCAGATCCGAAGTTGCGATAGTTTACGCCGCAAGACCGTATGTTTTGGCACTTTATACCGCCGATCAGCAAGATACACGATGGGTGTCAGACAATGAAGGAGAAGTGGCTTTGAGGAAGATGTCAAAGATGATTTGGGATACTTTTGAACCTAACAGACCCTATGAATTGCCACAAGGTTACGAAAAATTTAATCCGACTGGTGGTGGTGTAGGTGACAGTTAAAGTAACTTGAGTCTTATAGGCTCAAGTTACTTTATTGGATTGGTATAAATATCTCAAAATTTTTGGAACCATTTTGTTTCCTCAGGCGTTTAACATTACACAGCATTTGAAAAGAGTGCAAAAACGGAGGTCGAAAGCATATGAATACAATCCAAACTAGCCTGACAGAACAAGAAATTAAGAGATATAACGAATTAACGGATCAATCGTATCGCAAAGTCTTTAACATGGCTTACCGCTTGAGCGGGAGTCGCCCTGATGCGGAAGACTTGACCCAAGAGGCTTATCTGCGAGCCTATCGGTCTTTCCGAGACTATGAAGGTGACAGACCGTTTGAAAACTGGATTTATCGAATCGTTACTCGGCTTTACTTAGACCTGCTCAGGAATCGGCGGCGACGAGTTCAGACGGTTAGCTTCGATAGTGCGATTCCTACCGATAGTGGTGGTGGCAAACTTCATTTTGAAATTGCCGATACATCTAAAAATCCGGAGGATCATCTGTTAGATGGCGTGTTTAGTGAGCCTCTCTACGATGCGATTATGTCGTTGAGCCCAGAGCAAAGACATTTGATTGAGTTGGCTGATTTGCAAGAAGTGCCATACACTGAGATTGCTGAGAGACTTGGGGCTCCTGTTGGCACAATTCGGTCTCGACTGCATCGAGCCCACAAGGCATTGAAGGAAAAACTTTCTAAGAGTCATGCTTCTTCAGCCCTTGTTGGAAACCGAGCTTAACGAATAATTCTTGATTCAGATTTGGGAATCGTTCGGACGTTCATGGGGAGTTGCTAGTGATAGCAACTCCTTGTTGCTAAATCGGTCATAATATTGGTGTTTGTTTTTAAGGTGGCTTAGAGTTGCCTTTTTAACGCAGAGCGGTGTCCGAGTGGTCGAAGGAGCACGATTGGAAATCGTGTAGGCGGCAACGTCTCGAGGGTTCGAATCCCTCTCGCTCTGCCAGTTTTTGTGCACCTGTATTTCAGCTTTTAGTTGTTTTTAATCCTCGCAATTCTGCTGTGAGTTAGGTTCAAACGAATGGAAGACGTTCTCTCGGTCTGTCGAGAATGTTGACTTTTGCCGATAATTTAGGTACCATATTGGTTCTCGTCGATACGTTTGCACTGTCGTGATGACACCGCAAACACCGCTTAGCGCAGCCAGACACGGAGGAGGTAACCCCGAACATGTGCAACTACGCCCAAAGGGTAACAATTTTAGGCTTGGTATTTGTCAGCTCACTTTCGCTGATGGGTTTCAAGAAGAACGATGAAAAGCCGGAAACTTTCACAGAAAAGAAAGTTATCAAGGCTGAGACTTCATTCGAGTTCAGTCGATCTGTAGGACTCGGACGGATTGTCAAGAAGCAAGATGGCAAGGATGGACTTGTCACTCGCACTTATCAACTTATTAAGAAAGACGGAAAAGTTGTTGGTAAGGAGTTGGTGCGAGAAGAAAGAATTGAAGCGATTGATACTACATATCATGTCGGTAAGGGTGGATACAACACCAGCCGGGGTAGTTTTGGCAGAGTCAAAACTATGGTCATGAAGGCAAGCGCTTATGAACCGGGACCGCAATCAAACGGTCGATGGGCTCATACAACTACGTTGGGTGTCCGACCTAAGTACGGAATTGTTGCTGTGGATCCTCGAACGATTAAACTGGGTTCGCTTTTGTACGTTGAAGGCTATGGTTTTGCCTATGCCGCTGACACAGGAAGTGCAATTAAGGGTAACCGGATTGATTTGTGTTTTGCGACTCAATCACAGTGCAACACGTTCGGCCGTCAGAACGTGGTGGTTCACGTTTTAAGCAGCAAGTGATTTTCAGATGAATCTTGCCGACAAAGGCGAGCTTGTTGGATTTCTTAGAAAGCACGGATTAGGTGCAGACAAATCGTTGGGGCAGCATTTTCTTGCTGCCCCTTCTGTTGTTCAGGCTATTGTCAAAGCGGCTGAGCCGTACGAAGGGTGCCTTGAGATTGGACCTGGACCGGGGATTCTCACTTGTCAGCTCGTGAAACGGGCGAAGAAAATGGTCGCGATTGAATTTGACG
>JAPLCS010000158.1 GCA_026392145.1 Fimbriimonadales bacterium
CTTGGCGGTTGTTGTACCACAGCGATTGATTTTGGGTAAACGCTTAGGTCTAATTCGTCCAGAGCGGTGTCAATGGATTGCAGAGTGACTTTGGCCTCTGCCAATGCTGACATGAAGTCATGAGAGTTTAAGGAAGGATTTTTGCCAATGAGTCTGTAGCTATGCATCTTGACTCTGAGGACATCTAGGGTATGGATGAAGACAGTCGCTTGGGCTTCTGTGCGTTGGATGCCTGCCACCAGTTCGTTGTAGCTGTTCCGATAATCACCACGGCTTTTTTCTGCCAGTTGGTAGAGGGCTTGAGTTTGGGGATCGGTCGGAGGGAACATGGGGGCTCCAGGTTGGAATCTATTTTTCCCTTCGCTTGCGTCAATGTCAACGAGTAGTAGGTCGGCTCTTCTGAGCGCGTTGTAGAGTGTCACCGAGATTTCCTCAATTCGACTTGGGAGCCCTTCCATGTCAACGATGCCTGCTTTTTGGAGTTTTGAAATGCCGTCGCGAAAGTCGTAGTATCTATCTCGGCAGCCATTCCACAGTTCGGCGAATCGCTTGGTTTTGAATCTTTTTCTTCTGGCGGCTGCTTCTGAGAATCCGAGGTGAGCGGCAAGTGATACGAGCAGGGAGCCGAGGAAGGGGAACGATATGGACCAGATACCGAGCGTGATGCAGAGGTAGAGAACGTGAAGAATGATCCGCCTTGGTTGGAGGAATTCACGCCAAAAAATTCGCTGGTCCTCTCTTTTAATCTCCTCTTGTAGCATGTTCAGTCCGGGTTTGCTGAATGGGAAAGGGTGCTGTTTTTAGGCAATATTCGGGCGTTTAGGCTCAACTTGGAATAGTGACTCAACGGCGAAACTGGCGGCGAGCAATTCCTCATCTCTCATGGGGCCGGCCATGAGGTGAATGCCGACAGGGAGATTATTGGCAAACCCAATTGGCACTGAGATGGCTGGCATTCCACCCATGTTGGCGGGAATGGTGCAGTAGTCGAGCAACTTCATTGCCATTGGGTCTTGGCTTAGCTCACCAAGCTGGAATGCGGTTACAGGTGCGGTCGGAGATACCACGAAGTCATAGTCTGCGAAGGCATCGAGGAATTGTTGGGTCATCTGGGCTCGAACTTGTTGAGCTTTGATGTAGAAGGCATCGTAGTAACCAGCACTGAGCGCGTATGTGCCAATCATAATTCGGGATTTGACTTCGTGACCGAACCCTAGCGCGCGAGATTTCGCCACGACGTCAATGTGTCCTTGGCCTTCGGAGCGGAATCCATACCGAACACCGTCGAATCTTCCGAGGTTTGAACTTGCTTCTGCCGGTGCGATGATGTAGTAGGTTGTTACTCCCAGCGGAATCGTTGGGATGCTGATTTCGTCCACGGTTGCTCCCTCTTTTCGAAGGGCATCCAGTGCGGCTTCAGTTGCTTTTCGGACTTCTGGGTCGGTGCCTTCGCCGAACATTTCCTTTGGAAATGCGAGTTTGAGTCCTTTAAGTGTCCCACTTTTGAGCTTTTCGGTTGAAATGGCGGGTGCCTTGATGCTGGTCGCATCGAGGTCGCAATGTCCTGAGGTTACTGAGGCGAGCAGGGCGGCGTCTTCTACGGTTTTCGCGAGGGGGCCGATTTGATCGAGACTTGAGGCGAATGCCACGAGACCGTATCGTGATGACCTGCCGTAGGTGGGTTTGAATCCAACTAGACCACAAAATGATGCGGGAAGGCGGATGGATCCTCCGGTGTCTGAGCCTAGAGCTAGGGGCGCAAGTTCGGCTGCGACGGCGGCGGCAGAACCTCCGGATGAGCCTCCTGGGGTTCGGGTAAGGTCCCACGGATTGTGGCTTAGTTTATAAGCCGAGGTTTCGGTGGATGACCCCATAGCAAACTCATCGAGGTTGGTTTTGCCAAGGATGACGGCTCCCGCTTCTTTGAGTTGACGAACTACTGTTGCATCGTACGGTGGAATGTAGCCTTTGAGTATTTTTGAAGCGCAAGTCGTTTCGATTCCGAGCGTGGAAATGTTATCCTTTACCGCGATGGGAACCCCGGTCAGTGGTCCTGCGGTGCCTGCGTCAATACTTGCTTGAGCTGCTTCTGCTTCCGCTAATGCCTTTTCGCGATCTACCGCCAGGAATGCCCCGTAGAGTGAATCTTGGGATTCAATTCGGTTGAGGAACTCGGTGGTCACTTCAACTGCTGAGACCTGTTTGGACTTGAGTTGTTGGCTGATTTCGGCGGCTGAGAGTCTGGTGATCATGAGTTGGATTAGTCTTCGATGATCATTGGCACTAAGAACAGGCCGGCTTTACTGACGGGCGCGTTCTTGATGGCTACGTCTCGCTTGAATGATGGACGAACTTCATCTTCTGCCCACACGTTGGTCATTGATGCCGCATGCATTTTTGCAGGTTGTCCTTGAAAATCAAAACTTTGGATGTCTGCGAAGTGCCCGAGCAGGGCATTGAGTTCGGATTGAAGAGACATCACTTCGGTCTCGTCTAAGTCCAGACGTGCTAGTTTGGCAACGTGGCGGACTTCATCAAGAGAAATTGACATTGAACCATCAGTTTAGCATAAGCAGGTCAGTTTAGAAAAACGCGGTTGAGTACGGATTCAGTCGGCTGGATGTAGGTTCATAATGAAAGAAGGTTTGGTTTCAGACCTTGCTCGGGATGGTTGCTTGAGGAGTTACTTGGTATGAAGAACCCAACGTTTTCGGTAACCGCACTTACTATTGCGGGACTGACGGTGGTGGCGATTGCCAAGGTGCTTTTGGCGCCCTCATTGCCTGCTTCTCAGGTAGACAACTATATTACGGTTGCGAATCCACAGCGGCTTGCGGCTCCGCTCATTGAGATGGGGTGGGAAGAGAATTTTCGAGATGGAATGACGCTGGCACAGAGCAAGGACTACGGGGTGCTTCTCTTTTTAGTTGACCCCACTAGCGTTGAGGCGAGGAATCTTGAGATGAACTTGTTCCGTGAACCGGAACTGGTTAGATTAGTTAAGCGAAACTTTATTCCGGTTCGGATTAATATTGGTTCTAATAGTGATCTGGCATCGATGATTTATCCGCTGTCGAAGGTGAATCAGTATGCGTTGCCTGGTGCGAGTGTCACCACGATGCTGCCGACGGGGGAGGTGCTGAGCCATTTGCAGATTACGGCTGCAAAACCGCAATTAACGTATCAGGACATGCGGGCATTTTTGCTTTCATCAAAGCATGCTTTCGAAGAGACGGTGAAAGTGAATTCGAGCGTGAGTGCGGTGGAGCAGGCGCAGAGGAATGACCATTACGAGTTGTTGTTACCGCCGGAAGTTAAGGACTTTGGATTTGACAAGTTTGTGTCGCGGCTTCGGGTTTCTAGTGAACGGCCGCTGGGTGGGTTTCAGCAGGGGGCTTTGATTGAGATTCGACCTTCGGTGTTGAGGCTGTTGGGGAAGCGAGGCGAAGCCAGGGAGTTAGAGCAGTTGGTTGGAGGGGTCAAGGCTCTAGGATTGTTTGACCTGCTGGACGGTGGTTTCTTTAGGAAGATTACTGGTGAGGGGAGGTTGGATACCAGTAAGGATTTCATCCAGATTGCATTTGCTGCCGAGGTGTTTGCCCAACTTGCGTTTCAGGATAAGGGGCGCGAATATGCGGTTTGGGCAGAGGAGTGTGCTCGGTGCTTAGTGGAGAAGACGGTGATTGCTCGGGCGGCGGAAAGTGACCAGGCGGCAGATGGAAGGAGCTGGCGTTACAGCATGACGAATAGGAAGTTGAGTCAGTACTTGTCGGATTCGGAGCAGGCCTGGCTTAAAGCTCATATGCTGGGGGAGGATATTTTTCATCAGGAGATTTTGCGAGCCGAGAAACCGTTGGACTTGATGGATCCGACGTGGCTTTCGATTCGGAGAAAACTTCAGAATCAGTTACCTGCGATTGCAGTGAACCGGATTCGGGTGACGCCTGAAGTGACTGGATACAAGGCGGCGAGGCTTTTTAGGACTGGCAAACTGTTGGCGAACCGAGATGTGTTGGACCATGCGCAGAGGATTTCGGAGCGGGTTTATTTACCGATTGAGAACAGGACTTATCGTACGGGGCGGTCGCTGGGCGAGTTGTTGGGCATGGTTGATTGCGGATTGGCTGATTTTTTGGCGACTCGGGATGAGAAGGGGTTGGACGCTGCGTTTTTAGCCTTTGAGCAGGCGATGAAGGAATTCCGAATGAAGGGGGTCCCTTATCCAGTTTTGAACACGAAGAGTGGGCCGCTTAACTTGCAAGTGCCGGAGCTTTGCGACAACGGCAGGGAGTCCTTGATGGCGATGTATTTGAGGATGGTGCCGATTTTGGCGGCGCTTCACCCTAAGTCAGCCAAGGCGACGCAATGGATTGAGGAGTATCGAGAGGCGCGTGACCAATTGATTCCGAAGGTGTGTGGTGGTGGATCGCAGGTTGCGGGGATGATGGATGCGGTGGCTTTGGCGCCGAAGGTGGTGTTTGCTTCGAATTCGGTTTCGGATGAGGAGTTGATTGGATTGATTCGGAAGCTGCCGATGGAGACGGTTTGTCGGTTACCGAAACGGCTTGAACCTTCTTGGACTCGGAAGTTGAGTCGGGACGCGGGGCGGTATTGGATTTGGACTCCGAACAAGGTTTTGGACGTTGCTACGCCAGAGCTGGTGGTTGGAACGGTCGAAAAGATGAACCGAAATCGGGCATAATCTAAGGTGGACAGGTCGCATAGTGGTCTAGTGCACCGCACTCGAAATGCGGAGTAGGGCAACTTACCGTGGGTTCGAATCCCACCCTGTCCGCCACTTTCTTTTTCCCTTTTCGGACTCCCTTCAACCTTCTTTAGTTTTGGGATGTGTTGCCGAGTTCAATCTTATTCATGTTAATGTGGTGCTTTGGGATCGGCGTAGTTTTGGTTGGTGAAGTGGGAGAAGTCGAGCCCTTCTTCTCTTGTGAATCTTTCCATGAGGAGTGAGACTGCGGCTTTGGGGGCGATATGTTCTCTGAGCACGGAGTCGATGGTTTCGAACACAGGAATTTGGATTCCGTGGTGTCTGGCAAGGTGGACGGCGGCTGCGGCGGTTCCGGCCCCTTCGGCGACTTGACCCAGGGTCTGGAGGGCCTCGGAGAGGTGGTGTCCTTGGCCGAGGGCGTAGCCGAGGCGGTAGTTTCGGCTGAGTTTGCTGCCGGCGGTGGCGATGAGGTCGCCGACGCCTGCGATTCCGATGAAGGTTTCGAGCCTGCCACCATTGGCAAGACCGTAGGTGATCATTTCTTTGAGACCGCGCGCCATGAGGGCCCCTTTGGTGTTGTCACCGAATCCGAGGCCGTCGGAGAGTCCGCCGCCGATAGCGAGAACGTTTTTGAGGGCGCCAGCGATCTCAACTCCGATGATGTCGTCGGAGGCGTACACCCGATAGGTTGGGCACATGAAGGCGCTGCGGACTCGGTCGGCTCCTACTGGGTCGGTGCAGGCGGCGACGGCGGCGGTTGGGACTCCGCGTGCAATTTCGACTGCGAGGTTGGGTCCGCTGAGGACGGCGACTTTGGAGTTAGGGAAGAACTCTTGGACCACTTCGGTCATGAGTTTTCCGGTTGAGGTTTCCAGACCTTTGGTGGCGAGCACGATGAGCGGGTGGTCGCCTTTGAGTTGGGAGAGGACTGGGCGGACGGCGGTGGAGGGGACGGCGATGACCGTCATGGGGGCGCCTTCGAGTGAGTCGATATCGGCGATGGAGACTTCTTTTGGCAGGACGAACCCGGGGAGGTATTTGAGGTTTTCACGGGCGTGGCGCATGACGGAAACCTCTTCGTGGTTTCTGGCAAAGAGGGTGACTTCGAGCCCGTTTCTCCCAAGGAGAATTGACAGGGCGGTTCCCCAACTTCCGGCACCTAGTACTGCAACATCCATGGTTACTGTTATTATTCCAGACTTGGGTGGAAACCTGATGTTTTAGGGCTTTAGTGGTTGGTCTGGAAGAAGCGTTCGGCGAGGGCGAGCCCGATTCCGCAGAGGATGACGGAACCGACGGTTTGGACGAGCAGGTTGGTGAGCATGGGTGCCCATTCGCCTTTCTTAAGTTGTTGGATGAGGTCGAGCGAGAAGGTGGAGAAGGTGGTGAAGCCGCCGAGGAGACCGACGCCGAGGAGGAGTCTGAGGGGGTGGTCTTTTGCCCAGATACCGGCGATGACCCCGAGGGCGAGGCTGCCCGAGAGATTGATGATCAGGGTGGCGAGGGGGAATTTGGTGCTGTGGAGGGCGAGGTTGATGAGGTAGCGGAGTATGCCGCCGGTGCCTGCTCCTATGCCTACGAGCCCGATTTCTTTCCACATGTCTGACTTGAATTATGCTCGGTTTGAGAAAATCCTTCCCTCTAGTTTGAAAACCGTTCTGCCGATTAGGTATAAAGTACAGACTGTTTCGACAGATTGCCGCTTAGCTCAGTCGGTAGAGCAAGTGACTGTTAATCACTGGGTCGTAGGTTCGAGTCCTACAGCGGCAGCCACGTTTTGAGAGAAATCCCGCCTTAGAGCGGGATTTTTTTATGCGTGGTGGGCGGGAGCAGAAATTCAAATGGGCAGTTTACAAACCACGCAACTCCTGCTCAGCAATTAAGCCAATCCCACTCTTACTACCTACTTCGAAGACAACTTGCTCAAGAGTTCGTTTTGCGGCTTCTAAGAGACCGATTTTTTTCTGCAACTGACCGATTTCAAGTCTAAATTGAGACCTACGAACTACCGCTGCCTTGCATTCAGCAAGATACTTACCAGCATTTCCTGGGACGGAAAGAGATTCAATGTAGCCGACACTGGCCATTCTCCCAAAGGTATCAACAGCAAAGAATGTTTTTCCAAAAATATATGTTTTAAACTCGGGTTCATTAATTGCTCTTTCGTACCAATATGTAACGTTTTGATCGTACAATGCCATTTTTTTGTACATTTGTTGAAGTTCTTTTGTACGAGAATCTCTAACTAATAGCGAATCGATGAAGGGATTCTTAACCTGAATCATGATTGATTCAGCTGCATACGAAGACCCATCTTGTCCAATTCCTACTACTTTGAAAGAGGCCTTTCCAGTTGGTACGTTTAGCAATGAAACTAAAACTTGCTGTTGAGAAACTGAGTTCTCAGCTATCTTGGCACCATCAAAAAATATCTGGTAAGAAGCTATTTGCTGCCCAGAATGCGGTTTGATATCAATAGGAACTTTGGTTCGAGTACCTTCAACAACAAAGGTAGACGTTTCAAATTCGGAGGCCAATTTAAATCTAGGTTTTATCTCCAATGTTGACAACAGAGGGGGAAACACTTCTCCGTTTTTGTTTGACTGTACCGTCCAGAATGAATAGCTGCCGGGAGGCAACTGGCGTGAGTCTATGGAAAATTCGAGTGCGCTTGCAACTCTACCAAGGTAGCCGCTTGGTGTAAAGATGTCGGTGATTTCAGAGATAACCTCGGCATTAATTATTTTAATTTGATCGCCATAAGCGCCTAGCTTCAGGCCGTTCGACCTATTAATGAATTTGGATTTTACATCTGCTTTAAGAAGTTCAATTGGTTTGCGAAGTCTATCAACGCCTATGAGGCGAACTCTTTGAATGTCTCCATCACGATTAGATGTCTCAAATGAAAAATGGGGCAAGTTATGAATACTTGTAACAGGTTGCGTACGAACTTCTCTCCCATCAACGAATAAAGTGATTTCAATAAGAGTAATGTCGCCTCTATCAAAGATGGGAGCAAATTCGATAACTTGAGTATTGAACACAGTTACCCTTGATTCACGTGCACTAATCAGGAGTCTGCCAAGTGATGATGACCGATATACAGGTGTTGGCGACCTGTCAACGGAAGAAACTCTAGAAAACTCCGACAAGACAGTTTGTACGGCTGGCAGACTTGGATTGAACTTCTGTGTCAACGATTCTGATTTCACGTCAGTGCTTGAAGTTTTTTTTCGTGAATTTGATATGAGTGCGGCAATACTCATTTGCTTAATTTTGATTGCGAAATCGTATGCATCGTCGCCTGCACCATCTCGTATGAATGTGTTAGCTCCTGAATCAAGCAAAAGTCGTACGACCTGAGTATTTCCCGATTTGATACCAAAATGTAATACGGTTTTAGCATTGTTATCAGCCCAACCACTATTCTCAATTCCTTTGTTGTTTATATTTGCTCCTTTAGAAATTAGAAAATTGGCAATTTCGACTTTCCCACCCAATGCAGCGTTACTTAAAGCAGTATTACCTTCTAGATTTCTGTATTCAATGTTTGCACCATACTCAACCAACATTTTTACAGCAACAAGGTTTCCTGAATCGACGGCGAAATGAAGTGGTGAGTATTTGCTAGTTTTTACAACCTCATTTGGATTTGCTTTATTTTCTAACAGAACTTTAAGAGCTTCGGTTTGACCGTTTTTACTCGAGTAATGAAGACAATTGAATCCATTGGAATCAATTGATTTTTGATTTGCTCCTTTCATAACAAGTAACTTGACTGTGGCAGAATCCCCGATTTCACATGCATGCATCAGAGGAGTCATAATGTGACCGTTCTCTGTACGCTGGCACTCTAAGTCTGCACCATTTTCAATCAGTATTTTTGCGATGTTGACCAATTTTCGTTCGACAGCCCAATGCAATGGAGTCACATTAAACTGTGCGCGACTATTAATATTGCAGTGATTCTCGATTAAAAATTTAACAATTTTTTCTTGATTGTTATAGCTAGCATGATGAAGAAGGGATCGTCCAAGAATATCTAAATTATTCAGATTATCGCCACTGTCATGTAATAATTTAAGTGATCGGAGAGCACCCTTTATCGAGGCATATGTAGCTAAATTGTAACCAATACCATCTCGGAAACTAATTACTGCTCCATTTTTAATTAAATACTCAACAATTTCCGATTTATCTTCAACTACAGAATAATGAATTGCAGGATGCTTTTCTCTGTCCAAATAGTTTATATCCGCTCCAGCATCAATCAATGTTTTGCAAATTTCAAGATTTCCATGTCGGCAGGCTAGCATGAGAGGCGTTTGCCCTGACCTAGTCTCAGAATTTAAGTTGACTCTTGTGATTTCTAGTATTTTTTTTAGCTTGGATAAGTCATTTGCTTGTACTGCATCATGAATATCATCAGAGAATGCTACGCTTGCTAGGATTACAAAGGCGACTGTATTTGCAATTTTTTTAATGACAGAAAAATCAATTGTGGTTTTCATCATGTGAGACTATTTGATTTTATCCCCGACTTCCGTTTTAGTCAAGAATTGAACAAGAATTGAGTTTTCTTACATACATGTAACAGTGCATGACATATTGCTCTTTTAACCTGTGCATAGTTTTTTTGCAAAATTAACCTTTTGTGTTAATAAGAACCATTGCTAATAATCTTGATGTAGAGATCCTGTCAACCACTCCGATAATATTAAGCATGTATGGCTGTAAGAATTTAATTTACAGTATTTAGTTGAATCTGATTTTCGAACTTGCGTCAGTATCAGAAATAGATTCGGTCATGTAATTTCATTTGCTGGGCCAAGTGACCAGTTGGCTGAAGTGAATTGTTTTTTTTGTATAGCCAGCATCATTTTA
The DNA here is from genome assembly GCA_026392145.1 of Fimbriimonadales bacterium. Classification (GTDB taxonomy): domain Bacteria; phylum Armatimonadota; class Fimbriimonadia; order Fimbriimonadales; family Fimbriimonadaceae; genus Fimbriimonas. The sequence goes on from JAPLCS010000158.1 coordinate 9,611, forward strand.
ATTGCCAGATATAATTTTGTGATGCCCTTAGAACTTGGTGTATGGAGAATTGATACAAAGCTGCAGAAGCTTAATACAGAAGCTTTGGACTTTGAAGCAAGGCTTGAAAGTATTCTTGACCAGGATATTTCTATCACTTCTCCTGGTTGGATGGTAATCGGACGCCAGGTGTTGACTCCGCATGGGAAGTTTATAGATCTACTTGCAGTTGATTCGACTGGCAATTTAGTTGTATTGGAGCTCAAGAGAGATAAGACAGAGCGTGAAGTCGTTGCCCAACTCCTCGATTACGGTTCTTGGGTCAGGGGACTGCGTGGAGAAGATATTGGTCCTATTTTTAACGCCTATCGGAAAAAGTATCATCCGAGTGAGCCAGATATATCCATTGACACCGCTTTTTGCAATCGATTTGGAACCAAGTCAATGCCTGATGAAATGAACGGTTCTCATGAACTGGTGATTGTTGGGTCATCGTTTGATGCGAGTACTGAACGGATTGTTAATTATTTACACGATGAGTATGGAGTTAGAATAAATGCTATTTTCTTTCGCGTTTTTCGTGACGGTGATCGGGAATTATTGACCCGAGCTTGGTTGCGCGATCCGACGGATTCTGATGAGGGGGTAGTTTCGAGCGGAACTGCTCATGGCAAGATTGAATGGAACGGTGAGTATTACGTCTCCTACGGTGATGATGAAAGTCGTTCATGGGACGACGCGTGTAAATATGGTTTTATCTCGGGTGGAGGTGGTCAATGGTATTCACGCACGCTGAACATGCTGAGCGTAGGTGATCGAATATGGGTAAATGTTCCCGGCTCTGGTTTCGTTGGAGTTGGAATAGTTGAGAGCGAGAGCACTCCTGTAAGTAATTTTTCTATTCAAGCTGACGACGATTCCGAAATTCCTATTTTGGAAATGCCTCTTGTGGAACCTAAATTTGGGCATGATGTTGATAACGTAGAATTATGTGAGCATTTGGTTAAAGTTAGATGGCTCAAGATTTTGCCGAAATCCCGTGCTGTGTCTGAGCTAGGTTTTTTTGGCAACCAAAATACTGTCGCCAGACCGCGTAACGCAAAATGGATTTACACTATCGACCGGCTTAAAGAGAAATTTGGGATTGAGTAAGTTGAAAGAGTTATAAAATTCTTCACGGATGTAGTGATAATGATTTTAATTCCAGATTGAGTACTTTACGGATTTTTACTTAGTTGGCAGTAAGCAGTTAGCTGAATTTACGATTCATCGCTATAATTGGTTAGTATGGAAAGGAGTTGGAGTTTGCCTTCGGTGCCTAATTCGCTACCAAAGTCACTAGAGCATTGTCGGCGAATGGCTTCCATTTTGGGCTTTGCGGTTGCTGGTTTTGTCGCTATAGGCAGTGCTCCAGCAGGGATGCAACCACCTCTTTCTCCCTCTGGAATTGATTCAACTTCTGTTGTGTTGGCACCTGCTGTGGACCGGCAATTTCCTTTGAAATGGCGCATGGGAACTATTGACCCTCGGTTTGGGCTTGATGCTGGCGAAGTTAAGCAGGCGGTGGAACAAGCAATACGACTTTGGGAGTCCACGGCAGAAAAGCGGTTATTTGTTTATGATCGTTCTTCAGGGTTTCCGGTCAATTTGGTTTACGACTCTCGCCATGCGGGGCGGGTAGCTGCTAGGCAGGCAAAAGAGCGCCTTGATAGTATGAAATCGGATATCGGAAGTGCCAAGGATGCGGTTAAAGCTGCTCAAGACAATTACAAGCTAAAGCTAAGCTTATTTGAGGTTTCGCAGTCGGCATATCGCAGAAAGTTAGAGGACTATAACCGAGATGTTGAGTATTGGAATAGAAATGGTGGTGCGCCAGCCTCTGTTGTCAGTCGACTGAATGCAGAGCGGCAAAATCTGGAGATTGACAGGGGTCGTTTAAGGTTAGAAGAACAGGAAGTTGACTCCCTAAGAACCGACGTGAATGATAAGATTGATGCCTATAATTCTTTGCTTTCTCGCTACAATTCAGCTGCGAACAGTTTTAATCGCACTTTTGGTAAGGCTGTGGAGATGAGCGTTGGCGAAACGGCTATACGTGGTTCCAAGGTAGGCAGAATCAACATCTTTTCATTTGAAAGCAATACTCACTTGGCGGTGATTTTGGCGCATGAACTCGGACATGCGCTTGGACTGAAGCATGTTAAGGGACAAGACTCTATCATGGTGGCGGTGGAAGAGGGAGAAAGTGCTTCTCGATTTTTGTTATTATCTGCCGCTGACCGGGCAGAACTTCAAACCCGTGTACTGAGTAAATTCCGCTCTAAAAAGAATTGAGCGGAATAATTGTTTTCCTGTTTATGGGGTGTTGGTGGGGATGATGTCGGTTGGGAAGCCGGTTTCGATGTTGTTGGCGTCGAGCCAGGTGAGCATTTGGCGGATGCTGCCGGTTGCCATACAGATGCTAGTATCTGCGGCGCCATAGTAGATGTGGATTGTGTCTCCGTCTTCGGCTACGGTGTAGCCGGTGGGAAAGACGACGTGGCTGACGTCGCCGGTGACTTCGTAGTCGGCTTCGGGGCCGAACATCCAACTCCGTCCGCGTTTTAGGCAGATTTCGGGGTGTTCGTTGTCAAAAAGCTCGAGTCCTACGCGGTAGAGTGAGCCTGAGGCGTGGTGCCTGACTCCGTGGTACATGACCAGCCATCCTTGGTCGGTTGGGATTGGTGGGGGGGAGAGTCCGATTTTGTTTGCGTCCCACCATGCGCCTCGGTGGGCTGGGAGCATGATGATGTGGCTTCCCCAGTTTTTGAGGTCGGGAGAATACGAGAGCCACATGTGGGCTCCCATTTCGTTGGAGGGGCGGTGCACCAGGGAGAATTCTCCGTTGAAGCGGCGCGGGAAGATGGCGGCGTCTTTGTCGTCGGCATGCATCACGAGGCCGTGGCGTTCGAAGGTTTTGAAGTCCTTGGTTGAGGCAATTGCAACGCCTGGTCCCGATCTACCAAATGCGGTGTAAGCGATGAGGTACTCGTCCACGTCTGCCATGTAGGTGATTCGTGGGTCTTCGATTCCCCAGATTTCTTCGGGATAGTTTTCGGGGTCTGGACAGAGTGTGGGTTGTGGGTCGATTTCCCAGCCGTCGACTCCGTTTTTTGATCGTGCGGCGCAGAGGTGAGATAGCCCGGTTCGACTTTCTACCCTGCAGAGTAAGAGGGTGGTTCCGTCTTTGAGGGTTGTCGCGCCGGGATTGAAAACTGCGTGGACTGGGTAGGGCCAATCTGCTGCGGTTAGGATGGGGTTATTGCGGTTCCGGCTAAGGAGTA
>JAPLCS010000420.1 GCA_026392145.1 Fimbriimonadales bacterium
AGTTGACCTGGAAGCCAAAAGTGAAGGGTAATGGTGAGAAATTAAGGCTTGAGTATAGTTACAAGCTCTATGTCCCTTCAAACTAAAATAGAAAAAAGGGCTGTCACTTAGTACAGCCCTTTCGAGTTGCATCTTTTCTACTTGTTGTTCAATCTGTCTTCCGGTAGCATGCCATCGGCACCACCGCCTTCGACCGGAACAACTGGACCTGCGGGCCCACCATTTGGTGACACTGGTCCAGATGCTGGCGCATCTGGAGTCGCATCTTGGCTTACTGGTGCTACTGGTGTATTTCCGCTACCTGCATTTTCAGAGGATCCGCACCCACTGAGACAGAGAGCTAACGCTAATCCAAGGCTAGCAATCAGAGTTCGGTCTCTCATTACTGGACAATCCATTCTCGAGTAAAACCGTTGTCCATTGCTAAACCATCTTGGACGCTGCCTCGAAAGCTACCATCCACGCTGGTGTACCTTCTGCTCCAAAGTCTTGTATTGGGTGTATTTTTCACCGAACTATCAACCCTAAGAACGTTCGTTGTCCGACCAGTATAGAGTCTTTGTAGCGTCACGGATGCAGTTTGAGTGTTTCCATTGAGCAAAATTCCACCCGTTCCTGGGCTATGAGCACCAAAAATTGAGATTGCAGCCGCAGTTCCAACAGCAATAGCAGCTCGTGGAGGTCTAATCAACTGGGCACCGTCTGTAAACATGATTGTTTCAGAAACTCTCTCAATTTCTCCTACGTTAGCTGGGCGGTTATAAATAGGATTAGCAAAAGAGCCCCAGGTAGCGGCGGACCTTGTGTTGCAGGATGGCCATGATGGATCACCCAGGCAGGTAGTCGAATAACCACCTAAACCGTAAATGTTGTAACCGTAGGTGTTGCTGAATGAGCTTAGTAGCGATTTTACGGAATCGCATTGCCAAACTCCATTCAAGTTGCCATTTTGGAAATTCGCACCATTTTTGATGTACGGATTCAGGATGCCTTGATACATAAATGAAAGAACAAAAGCATTGGGACTGGCTGCACCACCCGGGTTTGCTCCGGTTGTCCAAGGCATAATGACATCGTCTGAGTCAGTCAGGTAAATGTTTGCAGCGGTACCAATTTGCTTAAGATTGCTCAAGCAGGCAGTTTTCTTTGCCGCTTCTTTAGCCTGAGCAAAAACAGGGAAGAGGATGGCAGCCAGGATTGCAATGATAGCAATAACGACGAGGAGTTCGATCAGGGTAAATCCCTTCTTGAATGATTTCATACGAGGTCCAATGGGCTCCTTCCTCACATCATCGTTGAGCAGATGAGTTAGACCGGTCCTCAACAAGATTTTACGTTCCAGGGGTTACAAAAGTCGCAAATTAGTTCATGGAATTCCGATAAACAGCTAATTCTCCAACTGACGACTAGCTTTTCAGTTGGAGAATGGATCGCTATTTGAGACTAATCAGACACTGTGAATGCGAAGTTACCAGCTTCAATTGATACTTCAACTGATTGTTGATCTTTCAATTCGCCAGAAAGAAGCATCCTTGATAGTGGATTAACGATTTCCGACTGGATAGTCCTCTTCAAAGGTCTGGCTCCATAGATAGGATCAAAGCCCTTAGAGGCGATATTGAGCATTGCATCTTCAGTGATTTCAAGGGTTATTCTCCTTGCTTCAAGCCTCTTTCTTAGGTTCTCAAGTTGAATTGTTACAATTCCCTTGATATGAGCAACGCTAAGCGGTCTGAACACTATGAGTTCGTCGAGTCTGTTGATGAATTCAGGCCTAAAGTACATTTTAACTTCCTCTAGCACCTTGAGTTTTGTTTCCTGAAAGTCAGTGTCATTTACTGGATCACCATAGTGGATTGAGCCTAAGTTGCTCGTCATGATGATTACGGTGTTTTTGAAATCAACAGTTCGACCTTGTCCATCCGTCAATCGACCGTCATCGAGTACCTGCAAGAGCACATTAAACACTTCAGGGTGTGCCTTCTCAACTTCATCCAATAGAATGACTGAGTAGGGTCTTCTCCGAACAACTTCGGTAAGTTGACCTCCTTCATCGTATCCAACATATCCTGGAGGGGCACCGATGAGTCGAGCGGTAGAGTGCTTCTCACTGTATTCACTCATGTCAATTCTCAGTAATGCCTTCTCATCATTGAAAAGTAATTCCGCAAGTGCCTTCGCCGTTTCGGTTTTTCCGACCCCAGTAGGACCTAGGAACAAAAATGAACCTATTGGTCGGTTTGGATCTCCCAATCCGCTTCTACTACGACGAACAGCATCTGAGACCGCTATCAGTGCATCTTCTTGGCCGACTACTCGTCTTGCCAGTTGCTCTTCAAGTGCAAGCAGTTTTTGCATTTCGCCTTGCAGCAATCTACTAACCGGCACACCGGTCCATTTGGAAACAATTTCTGCAATATCTTCACTTTCTACTTCCTCCTTGAGCATTTTGCCTTCGGTTTGAACTTCTTGGAGGTTCGATGATGCAGCGCTTATTTTCTTTTGAACTGCGGGGATGAGACCATATTGAATCTCTCCTGCACGAGCAAGTTCATTATTGTTGGTTGCAACTTCAAGATCGTGTTTCAGTTTTTCGAGTTCAGCTTTAGCTTCTCGAACTACTTGTATTTGGTCCTTTTCCTTTTGCCAAATTGCCCTTAAGCCCGTTGCCTGTTCTTGCAATTCTGCAATCTTCTTTTCGGCATGTATAAATCGCTCTTTTGATGGTTCATCTTCTTCTTTTCGAAGTGCTTCTCGGTCAATCTGAAATTGAATGATCTGCCTTTCAACTTCATCAATTTCAGCAGGGACAGAATCGATTTCAATCTTCAACTTTGAAGCTGCTTCATCGATTAGATCAATTGCCTTATCAGGAAGGAACCGTTCTGTAATGTATCGATTGGAAAGAGTCGCAGCGGCAACAATGGCCGAGTCTGTGATTCTAACGCCATGATGGACTTCGTATCTCTCTTTCAGTCCACGCAAAATCGATATAGTTTCCTCGACGCTCGGCTCTCCAACAAGCACCATTTGGAACCTCCTCTCTAGTGCTTTGTCCTTTTCTATATATTGCCTATATTCGTTTAAGGTTGTAGCGCCAACACACCTTAACTCGCCTCTTGCAAGCATAGGCTTGAGTAATTGCGCAGCGTCCATAGATCCTTCGGCCCGTCCTGCACCTATCAGGGTATGCATCTCATCAATGAAAAGGATTATTCTTCCTTCTGCAGCTTTAACATCATCCAGAAGAGACTTTAACCTTTCTTCAAATTCTCCTCTAAACTTTGAGCCGGCAATCATTGCTCCCAGATCCAAAGTAATCACCGATTTGTCTTGTAGCGATTGAGGAACATC
>JAPLCS010000127.1 GCA_026392145.1 Fimbriimonadales bacterium
CATTCCAGACCTTCACCTGATCCAGATGACCCAAGAACTCATAAGCCTCTGTGGTTCGCCTCACCCCGCCGAGTGTGAATAATGAACCAGCTGAAACCGTCCGAGGAAATGCTGCGTTGTAATAAACCTGAACCCCGTCTAAGTACAGAACTGTTGCATCGTTAGCCGACCAGGTCCAAGCTATGTGGACCCACCTATTTTTTGGAACTGGTGTAACTACTTCTACTGCACCGGAGGCAGAAGAGATGTAAATGCGGTCGCTTCTAAGAAACATCTCAAAGCCATCATTCAAAGAATCCGAGTTAGACACCTGGGAAAATAGGCCATGCCATCGACCGTCCACCCTAAGGTCATCCATGTTCACCCAGGCCTCTATCGACCAGGCGGAATCTTGAGCAATAGGTATAACCTCTGCTGTTCGTGACGCAAAACTCTGAGATAGATCGGATTTAGACCAGGCCCTATCATCCAAAGATGTCCACATCGCAAAAAGAGTTACATTTCCACCTACTGCAGAGAGTCCATCCCCGCTGTTGTAGGAGGTTCCGGTTCCATTCGCCGCAGTATTCCAGCCTCTGAATGTGTGCCTGTCTCGAGTAAATGTGTTTGCGGGGATAGTTGTGCTGACGGAGTCAGCCACATCTAGTGTGGCCATAGTTCCAGATCCGCCGTTGTTGTTTAACGAAATCGTTCTTGGGGTGATGGTGTGGGTTCTAACTGCGCTGGGAGAGCTCGAGTTGGTGCTAGTTCTGGCCATTACGCGGAAGTCATAGGAGGTCGAATTCGCAAGGCCGGTTATTGTTGTGCTGGTTCCAGCCACAACAACAGATTGTGTTGGGTTGGTCCCCCAGGATGAGTCTGAGTTCAATTTGTACTGGACGACGTAGTCAGTCGGGGACCCAGAAGAGGCAGTCCAGCTCACAGTCACCTGATTGAGGCCTGCGTTCACTACCGAAGGGGTAGCTGGCGCCGTTAGGGCCGGGGCCGCCATCTTTCCCCAGATTTGGAAGGCAAACTGGCCAAGTCCGCCGTTATTGTTGGCGGACGGTGCGGGGAAAGTCAGGGAGTCATTGTAGGAAACTTGGTCGCGGGGGGATATGTTTAGCCCGCCGGACTGTGCTCCAATACCGACAAAAGCGTCACAGCTGCCTAGCTGGTTTGTTTCATTGTTCCAGATGATTCCCCATCGGGTTTTGTAACCATTGGGATCACATTCATTGGCGTGACCGTACCTTCCCGTTCCCGTTTGTAATGAAAACACCTGGGTTGACCCACCTGAACTATTCTGGCGATACTTCTGCACGGGCACCGAACCGAATGCGAGATTATCAGTGGTGTTGAGTGAGCTATAAGTCGTGAGTCTTGTAAAGGCGGTTTGGTTTCCGGCACTTTCAAGCCAGGTATGGCCGCCGAAACTGTTGTTGGCGATGTCTCCCTGATTGGAGATGGTGCCTCTCTCGGGGCTAGCAATTACAGCAAGCATCTGCGAAAGAGAAATTGTGTTGTAAGCGTGATACTTTGCATCGGATGTGAAGTCTTGGGCTGGAGAACCTTCGTTTAGCACTGTGGTGTTGCTGGTGAAAAGGTTGCTCGTGTATCCAAAGTTGGAGGTTCCGCGTGCTCCTTTCATGAGCAGAATCCAATGACCACTGCCCCAGGAAGTTGCGGTGTCCATCACAACAAACACTTGCCTTGCAGTTCCCCCGACATTCAGCCAATACAGGCCGTTTGTTGTTGTTCCATAGAGGTTAGCTATCTCTTGTGGTGATGTGGCAGGACAAGAGGAGCTACTTCCCACTTGGCAATTGTTTGCGTTAGCGGGAAGCGGGGTGACACCAGCGTTCATGACTAGGGCAAGTACTAAACCAGCCAAGCCTGTGATCGGAATTAGTGCTTTGGTCCGTTTAGAGAAGGGGCTTCGGGGTCTAGAGGCAGAGCGGTTTAGGCCTTTTTGTAGCTGCGAGGGCAAGAACCGAGATTCGCTGAATTCCCAATTGGGCAGGGCAAAGCCGCTAAGCAGCAGCCTTCCGAATGCCCGGATATTCATCTCAAACTTTCACTTCAGCGATCCATTGGTGGGTTGTGTTGTCCGGATATCTAAAGAAATTAATCCGGATATTTTTAGAATAACTTGACCCTTATATAGGGACTTTGGAAACAGGTGGCTAACCCCACGTTTTAAGGGCCTAAATCGTGTCATTTTGGGAAATTTCTTGAATTGACCCAAAAAGGGCTCCTTCCTAGGTCTTTGCTAGGTTTAGGGGATGGTGCCCATCAAAGTCGTATTTCTAGGTCTTTACTTC
>JAPLCS010000282.1 GCA_026392145.1 Fimbriimonadales bacterium
ATCATAAATTCTTCGCTTAAACTCAATCCTATTTCTTCCGGCTGTAGCAAATCAAAAAGAATCTGTTGGTCTTCAAGATTAGGGCAAGCAGGATAGCCAAACGAGTACCTCGCACCGTGATATTTGGCACTAAAGAGTAACCTCATATCGTCTGGTTCCTGATCACCAATCCCCATTTCAAATCGAATTTGGCGGTGCCAATATTCAGCTAGAGCCTCAGCTGTTTCGACGCCCATGCCATGCACATGCAAATAGTCCTGAAAGTTCCCAGAAGCAAACAGAGACTTTTCATGCACCGAAATCTCTTCTCCAGCAGTGACAATATGGAACCCAACAACATCCATCTCACCAGAATCCGTTGACTTAAAGTAATCGCTCAAACACAACCTTCGCATATCACTTTGACGGGGAAACTTAAATCGACATCGCTCAGTCTTTGCGTCTTCATGGTAAACAATCAAATCATTTCCTTCGCTTTGGCACCAGAAATAACCCCACTTCACCTTAGGGTGCATCCTACTCGCGAGTTCCCGCTTCATACGATCAAACACAGGTTCAACGTGAGTATCTAACCACTCATTGAATCCACGATTGTCCATTCCCTCGTGACGTTTGTACTGCCATTGTCCCCGAAAGAGTGCGACTTTGTTGATGTACTTATAGAGTTCAAAAATATCAAATTTCGTGTGCTTGCGAGCCCCATAAAACGGCAACTTAGGAACAACAACATCTTTACGCACGTCGCTGATGTAACCATCAAAGACATACAAATCAGGTGAACTATCCGGCAGCCTATGGGTCGTTACCCTCTGACTTTCAACGGGAGGTTCAACATCACCGGGTTGCATCGAAGCAATCTGCTCCATGAGCCTCAATCCTTCAAATGCATCCTGCGCGTAGAACACTGATCCTTTATACTGTCTTCGCAAATCATCTTCGACGTAGGACCGTGTGAGCGCAGCCCCGCCTAGAATCACCGGAATAGATTCAAGATTTCTTGCATTCATTTCGAGCAAGTTTTCGCGCATGATGACTGTGCTCTTCACCAGCAATCCACTCATTCCAATTACTTGGCATTGGTGCTCACGACACTTTTCCAAAATGGTATTTATGGGCTGTTTAATACCAATGTTCACCACTCGATAGCCATTGTTCGAAAGAATAATATCAACAAGATTCTTGCCAATATCATGCACATCTCCGGAGACTGTCGCAAGTAAAATAGACCCCTTTTCAGTCCCCTCAACCTTTTCCATAAGGGGCTCTAAAAAGCGAACTGCAGCCTTCATAACTTCAGCACTCTGAAGAACGAAGGGAAGCTGCATTTTGCCTGCACCAAACAACTCGCCAACGGTCTTCATACCATCAAGGAGAATCTCATTGATGATCTGAAGCGGTTCGTATTGTAGCAACCCCGCCTCTAGTCGGCGCTCAAGATTCTTCTTTACACCATCTATGATATGTTTCTTTAGGGAGTCCTCAACTGACAAGCCTTCAAACGGATCCACCGAAGTGTCAACGGCTTTAACATTCTCAAACCGCGCCATCAACTCATGGAGCGGATCATAAATCACTTCTC